>NZ_JBJQJA010000022.1:0-61047 GCF_046487665.1 Escherichia sp. WS1152
GGACGGCAACCGGAGCGAGACACAGTACGATGCGTGGGGAAAGGCGGTCAGCACCACGCAGGGCGGGCTGACGCGCAGTATGGAGTACGATGCTGCCGGACGTGTCATCAGCCTGACCAACGAGAACGGCAGTCACAGCGACTTCAGCTACGATGCGCTGGACCGCCTGGTACAGCAGGGCGGCTTTGACGGGCGGACGCAGCGTTATCATTATGACCTGACCGGAAAACTCACACAGAGTGAGGATGAGGGACTTGTCACCCTCTGGCACTACGACGAATCGGACCGTATCACTCACCGCACGGTGAACGGTGAACCGGCAGAGCAGTGGCAGTATGACGGCCACGGCTGGCTGACAGACATCAGCCACCTGAGCGAAGGCCATCAGGTGGCGGTGCATTACGGTTATGATGATAAGGGTCGCCTGGCCGGCGAACGCCAGACGGTGCATAACCCGGAGACGGGGGAACTGCTGTGGCAGCATGAGACAGAGCACGCATACAACGAACAGGGTCTGGCAAACCGCGTCACGCCGGACAGCCTGCCGCGGGTGGAGTGGCTGACGTATGGCAGCGGTTATCTTGCGGGGATGAAGCTGGGCGGAACGCCGCTGGTCGAGTACACGCGGGACCGGCTGCACCGTGAGACGGCCCGCAGCTTCGGCGGGGAGGCATATGAACTTGCCACCGCCTGGAATACCAGCGGCCAGCTCCGGAGCAGGCACCTGAACCTTCC
Organism: Escherichia sp. WS1152; assembly: GCF_046487665.1. Taxonomy (NCBI): domain Bacteria; kingdom Pseudomonadati; phylum Pseudomonadota; class Gammaproteobacteria; order Enterobacterales; family Enterobacteriaceae; genus Escherichia; species Escherichia sp. WS1152. The sequence continues at coordinate 736 of NZ_JBJQJA010000022.1, forward strand.
GCAGCTTGACCATGACTACGACTGGAACGACAACGGACAGCTAATCCGCATCAGCGGCCCGCAGGAGAGCCGGGAGTACCGTTACAGCGGCACGGGAAGGCTGACGGGCGTCCACACCACGGCAGCGAACCTGGATATCGATATCCCGTATGCGACGGACCCGGCAGGAAACCGGCTGCCGGACCCGGAACTGCACCCGGACAGCACCTTCACGGCGTGGCCGGATAACCGCATCGCGGAAGATGCGCACTATGTCTACCGCTACGATGAATACGGCAGGCTGGCGGAGAAGACGGACCGTATCCCGGAAGGGGTTATCCGGATGCACGACGAGCGCACCCACCACTATCACTACGACAGCCAGCACCGCCTGGTGTTCTACACGCGGATACAGCATGGCGAGCCACTGGTCGAGAGCTGCTACCTCTACGACCCGCTGGGACGGCGAATGGCGAAACGGGTGTGGCGTCGCGGGCGTGACCTGACGGGATGGATGTCGCTGTCGCGTAAACCGGAGGAGACATGGTACGGGTGGGACGGCGACAGGCTGACGACGGTGCAGACTGACACCACACGTATCCAGACGGTATACGAGCCGGGAAGCTTCACGCCGCTCATCCGGGGCGAGACAGAGAACGGCGAGCGGGAGAAAGCGCAGCGCCGCAGCCTGGCGGAGAAGATGCAGCAGGAAGGGAGCGAGGACGGGCACGGCGTGGTATTTCCGGCTGAACTGGTGCGGCTGCTGGACAGACTGGAGGAAGAAATCCGGGCAGACCGCGTGAGCAGTGAAAGCCGGGCGTGGCTTGCGCAGTGCGGGCTGACGGTGGAGCAACTGGCCAGACAGATGGAGCCGGAATACACACCGGCGAGAAAAGTTCATCTTTACCACTGCGACCACCGGGGCCTGCCGCTGGCGCTTATCAGTGAAGACGGCAATACGGCGTGGAGCGCGGAGTATGATGAATGGGGCAACCAGCTTAATGAGGAGAACCCGCATCACCTGCACCAGCCGTACCGGCTGCCGGGGCAGCAGTATGATAAGGAGTCGGGGCTGTACTACAACCGGAACCGGTACTACGATCCGTTGCAGGGGCGGTATATCACTCAGGACCCGATAGGGCTGAAGGGGGGATGGAATCTGTACCAATATCCGCTGAATCCAGTGCAACACGTTGATCCATTAGGGCTTAGTACTATGATAATAGGTAACGGCCCCGTTCCTGATAATCCTTTTGGGCATGCTGCGGCGGCAAATCGATATGGATTAATGAGTTCGGGAACTGGGGATGAGATGGGAGCCTCTGTCTCTGATTATTTTAAAAAGATACAATCCCGCAGAGATACCTGGATTTGGATAATAGATACAACAGATGAAGAAGAACAATGTATGATGAATAAGGCAATAGACCTTAATAAAAAACTAAAAACTATTAACCTCGGGCCTCTTCCTGTTTTAAATAATTGTTTTAGCCGAACGAACATGATTTTTGAGGCGTGCGGGTTTAACAACCCCTCTATGAATACAAATGCGCCTATAAGCCTACAAGTGCTCGGTGAGCTTTATGGATATCAAAGATATATTATGCCTAAAGGTCCTTTCACTGGATTCCCATTTGAATTTCAAGAGGTAAAGTAAATGGAAATGCTTGGGAAGATATTAGTGATAATTATTTCCATGATAATTATTTCCATGATAATTATATCTTGTGATTATTATAATGCTGGCATGGACTATCAAGATAATATAGCCCTCGAGCAAGTCGTAACATGGGATTCTGATAATATATTCACACCTAATATCTTTGAACATAATGGAAGATGTTTTATGAAGAAAAATGAAACATGGATGTTATTAAATGGAGATGCAACACCAAACATTAGAACAATGAGCAATAAGAAAATAGAATGCCTGGAGAAGAGTGAAGTAGAATGGGCTAGTAGGGTTTGTGACAGTATCACAGACAAGGAAAGGGAAAATCTGAAGGCATTAATATGTAGCAAACCAGCTAAATCAGTTAATACAGGCAAAAGACCAGCGTTAGGATATTGAAACCGGCACTGCACTCTATCACTATTACAATATTCTGAGTGACTAGAGCAACTGCTCCGCCATCCGGGCTAGCAGTATGACGACGAATCCGAACTGCACTACAACTGGCACCGGTACTACAATCCGGGACAGGGACCAGGGAAAGATCACGGTGTGCCGTAGGCACAAAGATGCAAAACGGGACGTTTTGCATGTAATAAGCATAAACTTGTGAAGAGATGGTGGCAGGCCCACCGGGATCTGCTGTCGGAAGTCGGTCCCAAACAACCCCGGCTGCTGTGGTAAAGAGCCATGGTTCGTTGAGTTTTTCTGCATTGCCGGTAATTTTGGCATCTCCTTTGTCCGTAGCTTGTTTCAGCGTCTATAATGGGCGTTAATAAATTGGCAAGTCGGGAACTTGATGTTTTCTTAATGGTATGTAGGCAGAAGAATATGTTCTGCAAGTTGACGATTTGTTGGTGCTTTATTTAAAAGGGTGTAGTGCAAATATCTACAATTTCAAGCAGGCATTATTGTCGTAAAAACGCATCACCGGACATACGACATTCACAATGTGTGTTAATTTTACTGACATCTTTCAAAAGGAGCGTAATCATGCCGCACATCGACATTAAATGTTTTCCGCGTGAACTGGACGAACAACAAAAAGCAGCACTTGCTGCAGATATTACCGACGTTATTATTCGCCATCTGAACAGTAAAGATAGCTCGATAAGCATTTCTCTACAGCAGATTCAACCAGAATCATGGCAAGCTATCTGGGATGCCGAAATCGCGCCCCAAATGGAGGCTTTGATAAAGAAACCCGGTTACAGCATGTAATGCTTAACCCGCCGTAACTCGCTTGCCGCTGGTAACAAACGTGCCAGCACCTAAATGATGCAACGTATTGAGCTTATCATCATCAAACTGCCAGCGGCCTTCGACAAATACCCGTGCGTCTGCCGCTGCTGATACCACCTCGCCAAACAGCGTGTCGTATTTTTGTTGCGCAGAAGTCGCAGGTAGCAGGCGGCACTCCATCCACGCCAGGCATTTCTCTTCAACAAGTGGCAAACCAAGCACCGGACCTTTCACCACCGGAATGCCGTAGCAATTAAATTTATCTTCTTCACGCCCAGATACACTTCCCACTGCCCACGTCCAGTTAGTTGCTGCAACGCCCGGGATAACGATGCCAAATTTACCGTTATGTTCAATCAACTCCCTGGTCCATGTCGATTTATCTACCACAATCGCCACGCGTGGAGGTTCAAACTCCACCGGCATTGACCAGGCTGCAGCCATAATGTTACGCCGCTGGGATTGCTCATCGAAACTGGTGATCAAGACAGTTGGGCCATGATTTAACAGACGGCTGGCATGGTGTAATTCTATGGGGATGAATCGGCTCATGGTATCGCCTCGCGAAGAAGGTTTTTTTAAGCGTAGTCCGTAACGCAATAAGTAACGAAATTAACGGGATTGGCGATTTGCGAACGTGATGCATGTCCGCGATCGCACAAAATAGCCGGTGCGGCGTCTATTCCAGGTTATAAGTTGAGAAAACCACTAAGGGAAACGCCTGATGACGCCCATTCTGAATCACTATTTTGCCCGTATTAACTGGTCGGGAGCTGCTGCGGTCAATATTGATACGCTTCGTGCATTGCACCTGAAACACAATTGCACCATTCCGTTTGAAAACCTCGACGTTTTGCTGCCGAGGGAAATACAGCTTGATGATCAATCGCTGGAAGAGAAACTGGTGATAGCCCGTCGTGGCGGTTACTGTTTTGAGCAGAATGGCGTGTTTGAGCGGGTGTTACGCGAGCTGGGGTTTAACGTTCGCAGCTTGTTAGGGCGGGTAGTGTTATCAAATCCGCCAGCATTACCGCCGCGCACCCATCGTTTGCTGTTGGTGGAACTGGAAGGGGAAAAATGGATTGCTGATGTCGGTTTCGGTGGGCAGACGCTAACCGCGCCGATTCGTTTAGTTCCCGATCTCGTGCAGACCACGCCACACGGAGAGTATCGGTTGTTGCAGGAGGGTGATGATTGGGTGTTGCAGTTTAATCATCATCAGCATTGGCAGTCGATGTACCGTTTTGATCTCTGCGAGCAGCAACAAAGCGATTATGTGATGGGCAATTTCTGGTCGGCGCACTGGCCGCAGTCGCATTTTCGCCATCATTTGCTGATGTGCCGCCATTTGCCGGACGGCGGCAAGCTGACACTGACCAATTTTCATTTTACCCATTATGAAAATGGGCACGCGGTGGAGCAGCGAAATCTACCGGATGTGGCGTCATTATATGCTGTGATGCAAGAACAGTTTGGTCTGGGCGTGGATGATGCGAAACATGGCTTAACCGTGGATGAGTTAGCGCTGGTGATGGCGGCGTTTGATACGCACCCGGAGGCGGGAAAATAATTTATGTCAGGTTGCCGGATGCGGCGTAAACGCCTTATCCGGCATACATTAGCTCGGTTGTAGACCTGATAAGCGAAGCGCATCAGGCAACGGTTTCAGAGTTTAATTGCCCATTCGGCATGAAACAAAATCACCGCCGCGCCAGAAATGGTGACTTTTTCCGGTTGGTTATCACGAATTGTCACCGTCACTTCAATCACGCCGTCACGCCCCAATGCGCGCCCCTGATGGCCTTTAACACGCAGCACCTTGCCATCGTGGGGCAATACGTTGTGATGTACCAACCATGCACCCATCGGGCCATTGGCATTGCCAGTCACCGGATCTTCCACAATACCAATCGCAGGCGAGAACATGCGACCATCGGTTTCGTTTTTGCCTGGGCGGATCTGGAACGGGAAGAAACCATTGCAGCCAATCTGTTTGCTGATAGCGCTCAGCGCAGCAAGATCAGGCGAAAGGGCGTCGATATCCACTTCTGGTTTCAACGGGATCATCACTTTTGAGTGTCCTGTTGTTGCCACCTGAATTGGCAAGCCTGGCAGAATATCGTCCTCAGTGAGATGAAGCGCGTTGATAATCGCCGCACGTGTTTCATCTTCCAGCGGTGGCTCAAAGCCCGGCGTACCTTGTTCCAGCGAAATACGATAATCATCGTGGTGCTTTTCGATAGTCACGCGATGTTTTCCTGCCAGCGATGTTTGCCAGACCGTGCAATTTCCTAAACCTAACACCTTCGCACGTACATAGTGCGCAGCTACTGTCGCGTGACCACAAATCGGAACTTCAACCGTTGGCGTAAAGTAGCGGATGCGCACATCGCTGTCGTCGCTGTGCAGCAGAAAAGCAGTTTCCGAATGACCTAATTCGCGGGCGATAAGCTGCATTTGCGCTTCGCTAAGATTATCGGCGGGGAAAACAACACCGGCAGAATTGCCGCGAAATGGTTGAGAGGTAAAAGCATCGACGTGGTAAATCTGCGGTTTCATTAACGTTCTCCTGTGACTGGAGAACTATCATAGCCTGCAAGTGGCCGGAGAGCGAAGGGCTATCCGGCCAGGGTGAAAATTATCGCCGCGAACGCACAATCTGATACCGACGAGTAAAGTACTCAAACGGCGCGCTCCACACATGCACCAGTCTAGTGAACGGGAAGAGCAGGAAGATGGTCATTCCCAACACCAGATGCAGGCGGAAGACGAACGCTACACCGTTAAGCATCTCTGACGATCCACCACGGAAAGTGACAATGCTTTGCGCCCAACCCACCAGCTTCATCATTTCGCTACCATCAGGATACTGTGCTGAAAACGGTATGGTGCTTAGCCCCAACAGACACTGGACCAGCAAAATGCTCATGATGATGATATCCGGCGTAGTGGAAGTGGCACGCACGCGCTGATTTGTCAGCCTGCGCCACAGCAGTCCTGCGCCACCAATCAACGTCAACACACCGCAAATGCCTCCGAGCACCATCGCCATTAGTTGTTTCGCTGCCACCGGCAAAAACCACGCGTACATCCAGTGCGGCGTTAACATGCCGAACAGGTGCCCGAAGAAAATCCCCAAAATGCCAATATGGAACAGATTCGACCATATCACCATCCCGCGTTTATCGAGCATTTGACTTGAGGAGGCGCGCCAGGTGTACTGCCCGTAGTCGTAGCGCAGCCAGCTGCCGAGGAAAAACACCGTCGCACAAATGTACGGGTAGATATCGTAAAAAAAGACGTTCAGATACTGAATCATTTCTCACCTCCCGCACTGATGTCGACATACTGCGGCGCGACATCCTGGCTAAAGCGTCGCTGATATTGATTAAGCGGCGAGCTGTCACACGCCGTGGCGTTATCTTCAATAAACTTCACCTGTTCCTCTTCCCACACTGCATCAAGCGCCTGGCGGGTGTCATCGCGCTCTTCGCTGTTTACTTGTTTTGTGACACTGTCACTTGAAAGTGTACTTCCCGCCAGTTGCAGCAGAGCATCAAACAACGCGTACCACGGTGCCTCGCGTTGTTTTAAGCGACCGCCAAGCAGGGCGAGGATCGGCGCAACATTGAGCAATCCTTTTTTCGCCTGATCGTCAGGCAGTACGCTTAAATACTCCAGATACAGCGGTAGATAATCGGGCAGTTCCCGACAATCCAGCTGCAGGCCGACCTTTTCATACTCCGCCAGCAGGTCCACCATTGCCTGGCCGCGATCGCGGGACTCGGCATGAACATGTTCGAACAGCAGCAGCGACGTGGTGCGCCCGCGGTCAAACACTTCGCACCATTCGGCCTGTTTATCCAGCAGCGGCGCGTTAAGCAGGTTGCGGGTGAAATCCGTAAGCATCGGCGCGTCGCGGCGGATCAACGCCAGCGCGTCCTCCTTGCATTCCCACAACAGCTCGTCCGGATACTCCATCAACAGGCCGATCACTTTGAGGATCTGCATTATTCGCCCTCCGCTTTGTCGCGCACTTCGGTGATGTTGATGGCATCGATACGGCTACTGTTGAACAGGTTGAATTTACTGTCCGAACCGTGGCAACCGTCGCCAAAGGTAAAACCGCAGCCGTTGCGTTCAGCGAAGGCATCGCCCGCCATTTCCCGATGGCTGGTCGGGATAACAAAACGATCTTCATAGTTGGCAATGGCGAGATAGCGATACATTTCTTCGACCTGGGCGATGCTCAGGCCTACTTCGTCGATGGCACGAGTATCAGTAACGCCTTCCACGGTTTGTGAACGCATATAGTGGCGCATCGCCATCATCCGTTTTAGCGCCCGCAGTACCGGACCGGTATCGCCGGCACTCAACATATTGGCGAGATATTGCACCGGAATACGCAGGCTTTCGATGGCGGGGAGCACGCCTTCGCTTTTCGGCAAACCGCCCGCATCAGCGTAAGACTGAATCGGTGACAGCGGAGGAACGTACCAGACCATCGGCAGGGTGCGGTATTCAGGGTGCAACGGTAGCGCCAGTTTCCAGTCCATCGCCATTTTGTAGACAGGCGAACGCTGGGCAGCGTCAATCACATTTTGTGGAATACCTTGTTTCAGGGCTTCCTCGATCACTGAGGGATCGTGTGGATCGAGGAACACTTCGCACTGGCGTTCATAGAGGTCAACTTCGCGCTCGGTGCTCGCCGCTTCCTCGATGCGGTCAGCGTCGTAAAGCAGCACGCCCAGATATCGGATTCGACCCACGCAGGTTTCTGAGCATACGGTTGGTTGGCCTGACTCAATTCGCGGATAACAGAAGATGCATTTTTCTGACTTGCCGCTTTTCCAGTTGAAGTAGATTTTTTTGTACGGACAACCGCTAATGCACAAACGCCAGCCACGGCATTTATCCTGATCAATCAGCACAATACCGTCTTCTTCGCGTTTGTAGATAGCGCCGCTTGGGCAGGTCGCCACGCAGCTGGGATTGAGGCAGTGTTCGCACAGGCGCGGCAGGTACATCATGAAGGTGTTTTCAAACTGCCCGTACATCTCCTTTTGCATGGCCTCGAAGTTGCGGTCGCGGGCACGTTTTTCAAACTCGCCGCCCAGCAGTTCTTCCCAGTTTGGCCCCCAGATCACTTTGTCCATCCGCTTACCGTCAATCAGCGAACGCGGGCGAGCAGTAGGGATATGTTTGCCTTCCGGTGCGCTATGCAAATGTTCGTAGTCGAAGGTGAAAGGTTCGTAGTAATCATCAATCTGCGGCACCACCGGGTTGGCGAAGATTTTGGTTATTACACCCATCTTGCTGCCCAGACGCGGGCGTATCTTGCCATTCACATCGCGGACCCAGCCGCCTTGCCACTCTTCCTGATCTTCCCAGTTTTTCGGATAACCAATGCCCGGTTTGGTTTCGACGTTGTTAAACCATGCGTACTCCATACCTTCGCGTCCGGTCCAGACGTTTTTACAGGTCACCGAACAGGTATGGCAGCCGATACATTTATCGAGGTTAAGCACCATGCCGACTTGCGAACGTATTTTCATTTTTTCGCCTCCTGTACCTGATCGCGACCTTCATCATCCAGCCAGTTAACGTTCTTCATCTTGCGGATCATGATGAATTCATCACGGTTTGAGCCGACGGTGCCGTAGTAGTTAAAGCCCCAGGCCAGCTGCGCGTAACCGCCAATCATATGCGTTGGTTTCGGGCAAACGCGGGTAACCGAGTTATGAATGCCGCCGCGCATGCCAGTTACTTCCGAACCAGGGATATTCATAATGCGTTCCTGGGCGTGATACATCATGGTCATACCCGGCGGTACACGTTGGCTGACCACCGCGCGGGCCGTCAGCGCGCCATTGGCGTTAAACACTTCCACCCAGTCGTTATCGACAATGGTCAATTCTCGGGCATCGGTTTCGCTGATCCAGACAATCGGTCCACCGCGAGAAAGCGTCAGCATTAGCAGGTTTTCACTGTAGGTTGAGTGAATGCCCCATTTCTGGTGCGGCGTCAGGAAGTTAAGTGCTTTTTCCGGGAAGCCGTTTGGCGGGATTTGGCGCATTTCACTGACGCTACGGGTGTCAATAGGCGGGCGATAAGCCACCAGGCTTTCACCAAAAGCTCGCATCCACGGATGATCCTGATAGAGTTGCTGGCGTCCCGACAGCGTGCGCCACGGAATTAACTCATGAACGTTGGTGTATCCCGCATTATAGGAGACGTGATCGCTTTCCAGACCAGACCATGTGGGGCTGGAGATAATTTTACGCGGCTGCGCCTGAATATCGCGAAAGCGAATCTTCTCGTCCTCTTTGTGCAGCGCCAGATGGGTATGTTCGCGTCCGGTGATCTCGCCCAGCGCCTGCCACGCTTTAACTGCAACATGACCGTTGGTTTCTGGTGCCAGTGCCAGAATCACTTCTGAAGCGTCAATGGCGGTGTCAATCAGCGGACGCCCCTGCGCTGGGCCATCACGCTTGGTGTAATTGAGTTTACCGAGGAAATCGATTTCATCCTGCGTATTCCACGAAATCCCTTTACCGCCGTTGCCAAGTTTGTCCATCAATGGCCCGAGCGAGGTAAAGCGTTCATAGGTAGCAGGGTAGTCGCGCTCCACCGCCACAATATTGGGTGCGGTTTTACCTGGAATCAGATCGCATTCGCCTTTGCGCCAGTCGAGGACTTCACACGGCTGTGAGAGCTCTGCCGGAGAGTCGTGCAGCAGTGGTTGCAATACCACGTCGGTTTCTTTGCCAAGATGACCCACACACACTTGCGAAAATGCTTTGGCAATACCTTTGTAGATTTCCCAGTCGCTGCGTGATTCCCAGGCCGGATCGACCGCCGCAGATAGCGGATGAATAAACGGATGCATATCCGAGGTGTTCATATCGTCTTTTTCATACCAGGTGGCGGTGGGCAGAACGATATCGGAGAACAGGCAGGTACTGGACATGCGGAAGTCGAGCGTCACCTGCAGGTCGAGCTTGCCTTCAATCGCCGCAGTTTGCCACTCGACTTCTTCCGGTTTGATCCCGTCGCTGGCACCGAGTTCCTCGCCCTGAATCCCGCTTTCGGTCCCCAGCAGATACTTCTGCATATACTCGTGGCCTTTGCCGGAGGAACCAAGCAGGTTAGAACGCCAGACAAACAAATTACGCGGATGATTGCTGCCGCTATCTGGTTGTTCGCAGGCCATACGTAAATCGCCCGATTTCAGTGCCTGGGCGGTAAATTCTGTGGGGGATAATCCGGCCTTGTCGGCTTCAGCTTTAATCCCGAGCGGGTTACGCCCCAGCTGCGGCGCAGAAGGTAGCCAGCCCATACGTTCGGCGCGAACGTTGAAATCAATCAGATGACCGCTGTACTTACTGGCATCGGCGAGCGGTGAAAGTAACTCCTGCGCAGAGACTTTTTCATAGCGCCATTGGCTGGAATGATTGTAGAAAAACGAGGTGCTGTTCATCTGGCGCGGTGGGCGGTTCCAGTCGAGCGCAAAGGCCAGCGGCAACCAGCCGGTTTGTGGGCGCAGTTTTTCCTGACCGACATAATGCGCCCAGCCGCCGCCGCTTTGCCCGACACAACCGCAGAAGATCAGCATATTGATCATCCCACGGTAGTTCATATCCATGTGATACCAGTGGTTGACGCCAGCACCGAGGATAATCATTGAGCGCCCATGCGTTTTATGGGCGGTATCGGCAAATTCACGAGCGATGGTTTCAATATACTGGCGCGGCACACCGGTAATTTGCTCACCCCAGGCTGGGGTGTAAGGTTTGATTTCAGCGTAATCTTTCGCGCTGTTTTCATCTTCCAGCCCGCGATCGAGGCCGTAATTCGCCAGTACCAAATCATAAACGCTGACCACTGGACAGGTGCTGCCATCGGCTAATGTCAGGTTTTTAACGGGTAATTGGCGCACCAGCACCGGATTGTGTTTTACGCTGCGAAAATGCGGATTTTCGATGCCGGCAAAGTAGGGGAAGGCCACGCCTGCAACGGCGTCATGTTGACCGAGCAGGGTTAACGACAATTCGGTTTCCTTACCGGCGGCAATGGATTCCAGATTCCATTTGCCTTTTTCTCCCCAGCGGAAACCAATCGAACCGTTCGGCACTACCAATTCACCTGCGGTATTAACCGCCACGGTTTTCCACTGCGGATTATTGCTTTCGCCCAGTCCATCTACCAGGTCAGACGCGCGGATCATGCGCCCGGGTACGTAGCTACCATCGTCGCGAGGTTCCAGCATTACCAGCATCGGCATGTCGCTGTAGCGGCGGCAGTAGTTGATAAAGTAGTCGCTGGGATTATCGAGATGAAACTCTTTTAAAATCACATGGCCCATTGCCATCGCCAGGGCGCTATCAGTGCCTTGTTTCGGTGCCAGCCACTGGTCGCACAATTTGGCCACTTCAGAGTAGTCAGGGGTAATGGCGATGGTTTTAGTGCCTTTGTATCGCACTTCGGTAAAGAAGTGGGCGTCCGGCGTACGTGTCTGCGGTACGTTAGACCCCCAGGCGATGATGTAACTGGAGTTATACCAGTCGGCAGATTCCGGTACGTCGGTTTGCTCGCCCCAGGTCATCGGCGAGGCGGGCGGCAGGTCGCAATACCAGTCGTAGAAACTTAAACAGGTGCCGCCAAGCAGCGACAGATAACGCGTTCCGGCGGCGTAAGAAACCATCGACATCGCCGGGATCGGCGAGAAACCGGCAACGCGATCCGGGCCGTAGGTTTTGATGGTCCAGACGTTAGCGGCGGCAATCAGCTGGTTTAGTTCCTGCCAGTTGGAGCGGATAAAGCCGCCGCGCCCACGCACTTGTTTGTAGCTCAGGCACTTTTGCGGATCGTTCATAATCGATGCCCACGCCAGTACCGGATCGCTGTGTTGTTTGAGGGCTTCGCGCCACAGTTCAATCAGTCGTTTACGAATGAGCGGGTATTTCAGGCGGTTAGCGCTGTAAAGATACCAGGAGTAACTTGCGCCACGCGGGCAGCCGCGAGGTTCATGATTGGGCAGGTCAGGGCGAGTGCGCGGGTAGTCGGTCTGTTGGATTTCCCAGGTCACCAGACCATTTTTAACGTAGATTTTCCAGCTACAGGAGCCTGTACAGTTAACACCGTGGGTGGAACGCACGATTTTGTCGAACTGCCAACGCTGGCGATAGCTGTCCTCCCAGTCGCGGTTGCTATGCATTACCTGTCCGTGACCATCGGCAAAGGTTTCGCCCTTTTGTTTGAAGTAGCGAAAGCGATCCAAAAGTTTACTCATGACATAACTCCTGCTCCAGGAATGAATTGGGATCTGATGCCTTGTCGGATGCGACACGGTTGTAGCCTGATAAGACGTGTCAGGCATCGATCTCTTATTTTTGGCTGAACTTCCGCCGACCATAAACCAGCCAGGTCAGTAGCACACAAACGATGTAGAAGATTAAAAACACTTTCATCGCGCCCACTGGAGAGCCGGTCATATTGAGCGACATGCCAAACGCCTGCGGAATAAAAAAGCCGCCCACTGCGCCAATGGCTGAGATAAAGCCCAGAGCCGCCGCCGTTTCGGTGACGGCTTCTCTCTGAGCTTGCTCATCACTACCGCCTTTCATCTTCACCCGATAAATGGTTATCTGGCGAAAGATGACGGCGATCATCTGGAAAGTAGAACCACTTCCCAGACCCGCGGTCAGAAACAGCCCCATAAATACGGCGTAAAAGGCGATGAAATTACCGGAGCCTGTGCCCGGTAAGGTAAGGAACAGCAGGGCGCTGAAAATCGCCATAAAAATAAAGTTGATCAACGTCACCCGCACGCCGCCGAATTTATCGGAAATAGCACCACCCACCGACCGCGCGATGGCACCGATAAATGGGCCAAAGAACGCCAGGCGCAGAATATTCACATCCGGGAACTGGGTTTTTGCCAGCATGGCAAAACCCGCAGAAAAACCGATAAACGAACCGAAGGTGGCAAGGTAAAGCAGGCTCAGCAGCCAGAGATGCAGGCGTTGTAAGACAGGGAGCTGGTCGGCAATTGAGGCGCGTGAACTGGCGATATCATTCATCCCTGACCATGCGGCGATCGTGGCAATCGCCAGTAGCGGTACCCAAATCCATGCGGCATTCGCCAGCGACATCACCGAACCGTCGGCCTGCGGTACGCCATTGACGCCGAGAAAGGCAAATACAGGTACAAAAATGACCAGCGGTGCAACCAGCTGCATTACACTTACACCTAAGTTTCCTAATCCGCCATTAATCCCAAGAGCGCTCCCTTGTTTGGCTTTTGGAAAGAAGAAACTGATATTGCCCATGCTCGAAGCAAAGTTTGCACCTGCAAAACCGCATAGCAAAGCGATAACGATAAATATCCCAAAAGGAGTATTCGGATTTTGCACGGCAATTCCGAGCCAGACGCAAGGAATAATCAGGATTGCAGTACTAAAAACCGTCCATCGGCGTCCACCGAATATAGGCACCATAAAGGAGTAGGGAACACGCAATAATGCGCCAGAAACGGAGGGTAATGCGGTTAATAAAAAGAGTTGATCGGTAGTAAAATTAAAACCGATTTTATTGAGATTAACGGTAACTGCGCTAAATAGCATCCAGACACAGAAGGCAAGAAGTAGACAACTGACTGATATCCAGAGGTTTCTTCGAGCAATATGTTTTCCTTTATTTTCCCAGAAGGCCGGATTTTCTGGTTTCCAGTCGCGTAAAAGATAACGACTATTTTTCTCATTTTGCAGTGCCATATTGTTCCTCACATGCACACATTGGTAATGAAAAAAGACAAAACAGGAGGTAAGGCGCAATAGCCAGTTATTAGAATTAAGGATGAATTGGGTGAAGTGCTGATTGAAAGAATAGATAAGAAAGCGTAACCGCGGGGGCAGAATGGGGATTAAGTAGCCAGATATGTGTTACTAAATGTAACTAACAAGCTAACCTTCAAACGGGGGTTAATCTTTGAACGTATGTCATGTTTCAACCCTTCAGATCGTGAATCTAAAGGGTTACATATTAACTATATTATCAACAAGACCAGACACTTATAGAATTAGTGATGATTTATTCACTAAAAAGGCCATGAACTGGAGGAAAACGATCTGTCCAGAAGGTCTATCGGTTCCTCTCTTATTGCCTGATTGTAATAATCGTTATTACAGTAAGTATTGTTTATTTCATCTAAGGTCATGTTTTTAACTTTTATATTCCTCTGGTTTACAACTTCCTCTGTCTTGTAAGTGTGTATATTATATGGGGTATATGCTTTTTTAATAGGATAGTGAAACAATTCGTTATCCACATCTATTCCGTCAGAGTGAACTTCAAATGCACCAGGCGAAAGAATTGCCAGGCCAGTATTAAGCTTAAGTGCTGGGGAAAACAAATTAAATAACATGAGCTGCATAGTAGGGCAATTGTTCTTCCCAGAAACATTTAAAAAATTTAAGTTTTTGCTCTGTTTTATTATGGGGAATAAAGTTCCAATATCGGATGTATTATTAGTATCAATGTGGGTTATTTTATTATTGTCCAGTCTTAAACTTTTGATAGATGGAAGATAAGTCAGGAAATCAAGATTTATATATTTCAACTGGTTGTTAGCAGCGTTTAATGTCTGAACATTGCAGAAGTTGCTATAGAATATTTTAATTTCAGAAAGCAAATTGTTGTTAATAAGTAACGTATTCAAGTTGGGAAATAAGTCATTGTGTAAACTTGTTAGTTTATTATGGGATAGATCCAGCAGTAAGAGTTCATTTTTATTACCTGCAACAATATCAGTTAATTGATTATGGCTGAGATTCAGGTATTGCAGCCATTCGCAAGATTCTAATTGCACAAACTCTAGTTGATTATGTGCCGCACTAAAATAAGTAACTGATGAAAGCCTATCTATATCAATATTTCTGAGAGCATTATTATTCATAGATATATGTGTAATACTTACATTTCTGCCTTGAGGAAAATTTATTGAGTCAAGAGTATTACTATTCAGACTTAGCTTTACGAGTCTATCGTAGTTGGTTGCATCAAAATGTGTGAGTTGGTTATTATCAAGATTGATAGAGGTGAAGTTTTGCAGCCCTAGTGGTTGAGTGGTTAAATTAAGTCCTGATAAATCAATGGTCACTTCATTAGTGTCATCAATTATATTTCTTACTGCAGTCCAGTACTGCATTTGTGCAAGTGGATCATTGTTGATGCCGTTAACTAATACATGCCAAAGATGTTTTGATGATATTAGTTGATCAATGTCATTGGTTGGCAGTAAATTGTTATTGCTTAAGTTTAAATATTCCAGTTTTGTAGTGTTTTTGGCGTTTAAATGTGCAATATGGTTGTCGTTTAAAGTGATTGTTTTCATCCTGGGATGATTGTGTAATATAAGGTCAGTGATCATATTGTGATGGGCACTTAACTCAATCAGAGATTCTTGCCGCGCGAGCCGTTGGCTTCATCGTTATAGCCTTTAAAATCATATTCCCAGTGACCAAAACCAATCATTTGATCATTGATTTGCGTTTCTCCTTTAAAGCCGAGACGGGCATAAGTTTTATCACCATCTTCACGCTTATCATCAGTAAAATAACGTAGAGCGGTAACCTTGCCATAAAGGTCGAGTTTATTACCATCCTTGTTATAGACTTCGGCAGCGTGTGCTACGTTCGCAGCTAACAAACCAGTTACAACCACCGCAACTATTTTTAATTTCATTTAACAGAATCCTTTTAATTATCGTTAAACGTATTTTCTAA
Organism: Escherichia sp. WS1152; assembly: GCF_046487665.1. NCBI lineage: Bacteria > Pseudomonadati > Pseudomonadota > Gammaproteobacteria > Enterobacterales > Enterobacteriaceae > Escherichia > Escherichia sp. WS1152. Next base: position 16,414 of record NZ_JBJQJA010000022.1, read on the forward strand.
ACGAATTTTAAACGGCGTCATTTATAAATGACATACTGTTTTTAAAATAGAATGGTGATTAAAAACAATGAGAAAAATAGATGAAATAATATTATTTATCGATATGTGATCGAAGTCGAAATGAGATATAAGGTGAATTACTGGTATTTGAAATTTATTTTTTAATATTGTCGGAATTTATCTGATTAACTGCCGGGCCGTAGACCCGGCAATTATTTTAACCACGACGTGTCGCCAGCCAGCAGAGCAGGGAACCGCCGCAGACCATTAGCGCGCCTTGCCAGAACGAGAACGACAGTGGGGCGCTGAGCAGCACGGCTGCAAGCGCTGAGGAAAGTACAGGTGTAAAATACGAGCCTACCGCCATTATGGTGACATTGCCATGCAATATACCGACATTCCATGCAGCATAAGCAAATCCTAAGGTAAATGCCGCAGAGATGAGTTTAATCATGACGGGCGTGCTAAATACCATTTCTGGTTGTGGCGTGAGAAAATAGTAAACCCACAGACTTGCTCCCGTTAGCAGGACAAAAACGGTAATTCCGTTAAATCCGCGTGCGTATTTATTCGTTACTGTGCAATAGGCTGCCCAGATAAACGCACCAATAAACGCCAGGAAATAACTCAATGGGCTGGTGGTAATATTATTGATGATTTCATCATAATGTAACCCATTATCACCGCCTAACACCCAGCAGACGCCGACCAGGGCTAATAATAATCCTGGTACAATCAGCCAGTTGGTTTTCTGACCATTAAACAGAATGGCAAAGAGAATTGTCAGGCTGGGCCATAGATAGTTCACCATACCCACTTCAATCGCCTGATGACGGGTCGCCGCATACCCTAAGGAAAGCGCCAGACAGATTTCATAGCTGACGAATAACAGACTCCCGGCGAGTAAATAGCCTTTCGGAATCTGCCGAATACGCGGAAATCCAACCGTGAAGATTAACAGCAGCCCGCTTAATGAATAGATAGCAGCTGCGCCGCCGACCGGGCCGAGCCCCTCGCTGACACCGCGAATCAATCCTACCATCGTGCTCCACAGGACGATCGCTATTAGCCCTATGAGCGTTGCTTTTTGTCGTGTCATGCTCGCTGTTTTGTCTCTCTTGCCGTTAAAAATTAAGCTGAATTTTATAGCATTTTTTTAACTGGCCTGTCAGGCAGTGGTGCGTTTTTCTACCGCTATTGAGGTAGGTCAATTTGCGCAGGCGGATTATTTTGTGGCAAACACGTGTTCTTTTTGATTTCGCGCAAAAAGATTCAGAATTTTACTGTTAGTTTCCTCGCGCAGTAATACCCCTGAAAAAAGAGGAAAGCAATGGACGTCAGTCGCAGACAATTTTTTAAAATCTGCGCGGGCGGTATGGCTGGAACAACGGTAGCGGCATTGGGCTTTGCCCCGAAGCAAGCACTGGCTCAGGCGCGAAACTACAAATTATTACGCGCTAAAGAGATCCGTAACACCTGCACATACTGTTCCGTAGGTTGCGGGCTATTGATGTATAGCCTGGGTGATGGCGCGAAAAACGCCAGAGAAGCGATTTATCACATTGAAGGTGACCCGGATCATCCGGTAAGCCGTGGTGCGCTGTGCCCAAAAGGGGCCGGTTTGCTGGATTACGTCAACAGCGAAAACCGTCTGCGCTACCCGGAATATCGTGCGCCAGGTTCTGACAAATGGCAGCGCATTAGCTGGGAAGAAGCATTCTCCCGTATTGCAAAGCTGATGAAAGCTGACCGTGACGCTAACTTTATTGAAAAGAACGAGCAGGGCGTAACGGTAAACCGTTGGCTTTCTACCGGTATGCTGTGTGCCTCCGGTGCCAGCAACGAAACCGGGATGCTGACACAGAAATTTGCCCGCTCCCTCGGGATGCTGGCGGTAGACAACCAGGCGCGCGTCTGACACGGACCAACGGTAGCAAGTCTTGCTCCAACATTTGGTCGCGGTGCGATGACCAACCACTGGGTGGATATCAAAAACGCTAACGTCGTAATGGTAATGGGCGGTAACGCTGCTGAAGCGCATCCCGTCGGTTTCCGCTGGGCGATGGAAGCGAAAAACAACAACGATGCAACCTTGATCGTTGTCGATCCTCGTTTTACGCGTACCGCTTCTGTGGCGGATATTTACGCACCTATTCGTTCCGGTACGGACATTACGTTCCTGTCTGGCGTTTTGCGCTACCTGATCGAAAACGACAAAATCAACGCCGAATACGTTAAGCATTACACCAACGCCAGCCTGCTGGTGCGTGATGATTTTGCTTTCGAAGACGGTCTGTTCAGCGGCTACGACGCTGAAAAACGGCAATACGATAAATCGTCCTGGAACTATCAGTTCGATGAAAACGGCTATGCGAAACGCGATGAAACACTGACTCATCCGCGCTGTGTGTGGAACCTGCTGAAAGCGCACGTTTCCCGCTACACGCCGGACGTTGTTGAAAACATCTGTGGTACGCCAAAAGCCGACTTCCTGAAAGTGTGTGAAGTGCTGGCCTCCACCAGCGCACCGAATCGCACAACCACCTTCCTGTACGCGCTGGGCTGGACGCAGCACACCGTGGGTGCGCAGAACATCCGTACTATGGCGATGATCCAGTTGCTGCTCGGTAACATGGGTATGGCCGGTGGCGGCGTGAATGCATTGCGTGGTCACTCCAACATTCAGGGTCTGACTGACTTAGGTCTGCTCTCTACCAGCCTGCCAGGTTATCTGACGCTGCCGTCAGAAAAACAGGTTGATTTGCAGTCGTATCTGGAAGCGAACACGCCGAAAGCGACGCTGGCTGGTCAGGTGAACTACTGGAGCAACTATCCGAAGTTCTTCGTTAGCCTGATGAAATCTTTCTATGGCGATGCCGCGCAGAAAGAGAACAACTGGGGCTATGACTGGCTGCCGAAGTGGGACCAGACCTACGACGTCATCAAGTATTTCAACATGATGGATGAAGGCAAAGTCACCGGTTATTTCTGCCAGGGCTTTAACCCGGTTGCGTCCTTCCCGGACAAAAACAAAGTGGTGAGCTGCCTAAGCAAGCTGAAGTACATGGTGGTTATCGATCCGCTGGTGACTGAAACCTCAACCTTCTGGCAGAACCACGGCGAGTCGAACGATGTCGATCCGGCGTCTATTCAGACTGAAGTATTCCGTCTGCCTTCGACCTGCTTTGCTGAAGAAGATGGTTCTATTGCTAACTCCGGTCGCTGGCTGCAGTGGCACTGGAAAGGTCAGGATGCGCCGGGCGAAGCGCGTAACGACGGTGAAATTCTGGCGGGTATCTACCATCACCTGCGCGAGCTGTACCAGGCCGAAGGTGGTAAAGGCGTAGAACCGCTGATGAAGATGAGCTGGAACTACAAGCAGCCGCACGAACCGCAATCTGACGAAGTAGCTAAAGAGAACAACGGCTATGCGCTGGAAGATCTCTATGATGCTAATGGCGTGCTGATTGCGAAGAAAGGTCAGTTGCTGAGTAGCTTTGCGCATCTGCGTGATGACGGTACAACCGCATCTTCTTGCTGGATCTACACCGGTAGCTGGACAGAGCAGGGCAACCAGATGGCTAACCGCGATAACTCCGACCCGTCCGGTCTGGGGAATACGCTGGGATGGGCCTGGGCGTGGCCGCTCAACCGTCGCGTGCTGTACAACCGTGCTTCGGCGGATATCAACGGTAAACCGTGGGATCCGAAACGGATGCTGATCCAGTGGAACGGCAGCAAGTGGACGGGTAACGATATTCCTGACTTCGGCAATGCCGCACCGGGTACGCCAACCGGGCCGTTTATCATGCAGCCGGAAGGGATGGGACGCCTGTTTGCCATCAACAAAATGGCGGAAGGTCCGTTCCCGGAACACTACGAGCCGATTGAAACGCCGCTGGGCACTAACCCGCTGCATCCGAACGTGGTGTCTAACCCGGTTGTTCGTCTGTATGAACAAGACGCACTGCGGATGGGTAAAAAAGAGCAGTTCCCGTATGTGGGTACGACCTATCGTCTGACCGAGCACTTCCACACCTGGACCAAGCACGCATTGCTCAACGCAATTGCTCAGCCGGAACAGTTTGTGGAAATCAGCGAAACGCTGGCGGCGGCGAAAGGCATTAATAATGGCGATCGTGTCACTGTCTCAAGCAAGCGTGGCTTTATCCGCGCGGTGGCTGTGGTAACGCGTCGTCTGAAACCACTGAATGTAAATGGTCAGCAGGTTGAAACGGTGGGTATTCCAATCCACTGGGGCTTTGAGGGTGTCGCGCGTAAAGGTTATATCGCTAACACTCTGACGCCGAATGTCGGTGATGCAAACTCGCAAACGCCGGAATATAAAGCGTTCTTAGTCAACATCGAGAAGGCGTAAGGGGGCGAACAGATGGCTATGGAAACGCAGGACATTATCAAAAGGTCCGCAACTAACTCCATCACGCCGCCTTCTCAGGTGCGTGATTACAAAGCAGAAGTCGCAAAACTTATCGACGTTTCCACCTGTATCGGCTGTAAAGCCTGTCAGGTGGCGTGTTCGGAGTGGAACGACATCCGTGATGAAGTGGGGCACTGCGTCGGGGTTTACGATAACCCCGCCGATCTGAGCGCCAAGTCCTGGACGGTGATGCGCTTTAGCGAAACCGAACAGAACGGCAAGCTGGAGTGGCTGATCCGTAAAGACGGCTGTATGCACTGTGAAGATCCCGGCTGCCTGAAGGCGTGCCCGTCTGCTGGTGCAATCATTCAGTACGCTAACGGGATTGTCGATTTCCAGTCGGAAAACTGCATCGGCTGTGGTTACTGCATTGCCGGGTGTCCGTTTAATATTCCGCGCCTCAACAAAGAGGATAACCGGGTATATAAATGCACGCTCTGCGTCGATCGCGTCAGCGTCGGCCAGGAACCGGCTTGTGTGAAAACCTGTCCGACCGGGGCTATCCACTTCGGCACCAAGAAGGAGATGCTGGAGCTGGCGGAACAGCGCGTGGCGAAACTGAAAGCGCGTGGTTACGAACATGCTGGCGTCTACAACCCGGAAGGGGTCGGTGGTACGCACGTTATGTACGTGCTGCATCACGCCGATCAGCCGGAGCTGTATCACGGTCTGCCGAAAGATCCGAAGATCGACACCTCGGTAAGCCTGTGGAAAGGCGCGTTGAAACCGCTGGCAGCGGCTGGCTTTATTGCCACTTTTGCCGGGTTGATTTTCCACTACATCGGTATTGGCCCGAATAAGGAAGTGGACGATGACGAGGAGGATCATCATGAGTAAGTCGAAAATGATTGTGCGCACCAAATTTATTGATCGCGCCTGTCACTGGACCGTGGTGATTTGCTTCTTCCTGGTGGCGCTGTCCGGGATTTCGTTCTTCTTCCCGACGCTGCAATGGCTGACGCAAACCTTCGGTACGCCGCAGATGGGACGTATTTTGCACCCATTCTTCGGCATTGCGATTTTCGTCGCACTGATGTTTATGTTTGTGCGTTTTGTGCATCACAACATCCCGGATAAGAAAGATATTCCGTGGCTGTTGAACATTGTCGAAGTATTAAAAGGCAATGAGCACAAAGTGGCGGATGTCGGTAAGTACAACGCCGGGCAAAAGATGATGTTCTGGTCGATCATGAGCATGATTTTCGTGCTGTTGGTGACCGGGGTGATTATCTGGCGTCCGTACTTTGCGCAGTACTTCCCGATGCAGGTTGTCCGTTATAGCCTGCTGATCCACGCGGCTGCGGGTATCATCCTGATCCACGCCATCCTGATCCATATGTATATGGCATTTTGGGTGAAAGGATCGATTAAAGGGATGATCGAAGGGAAGGTGAGCCGTCGCTGGGCGAAGAAACACCATCCACGCTGGTATCGTGAAATCGAGAAGGCAGAAGCGAAAAAAGAGAGTGAAGAAGGGATATAATCTCTTTTGAACTTTAAGCTGAAAATGGCGCTATAAGAAGCGCCATTTTCATATTGTAGACAACGTAGGCTTTGTTCATGCCGGATGCGGCGTGAACGCCTTATCCGGCCTACAAACCGTTCAAATCCAATAGATTGCAGTGAACGTGTAGGCCTGATAAGCGTAGCGCATCAGGCAATGTTGCGTTTGTCATCAGTTTCAAATGGCGCTTTATAAGGTGCCATTTTTTTATTGCGTAACCAGACGGCGTAATCGTGACACATCCACCGTTTTTTCAGCCTCTGCCAGACTCCAGGCGTTTTGCAGATTCAGCCACATTTGCGGCGAACTGCCGATCACCACGGAAAGTTTAATTGCCATTTCTGGCGTCAAAGCTGCTTTTCCGGTCAGCAATCGGCTTGCCGTTGAGGGCGCAATTTCCATTGCTCTGGCAAACTCGCGCAGGCTGACATTAAGTTCGTCCAGTGATTCCTGAATAATGTCCCCCGGGCGGGGATGATTGGCCATTTTCATTAGTGTCTTTACTCTCAGTAGCGTTCCTTCTCTGGGAACACTATCATTATTGTTCCTTCCTACGCAACAATAATCCATTTAGCCATTTCATGTTGGAGAGTGTGCGATGCTGCGACACCAGGACTGGCAGTCGCAGCAAAGGCCTCTTAGCGGCGGAAATCAATCACCATTCGGCCACGGATTTTGCCTTCTTCCATCTCGGTAAAGATGGTGTTGATGTCCGCTAACGGACGCAGGGCGACTTTCGGCACCACTTTGCCTTCGGCGGCAAACTGGAAGGCTTCGGTTAGATCCTGGCGCGTGCCGACCAGCGAACCGACCACTTCAATGCCATCCAGCACAAGGCGTGGGATATCCAGGCTCATAGACTCCGGCGGCAGACCGACTGCCACAACACGCCCACCTGCACGGACAGCATCAACTGCCGAGTTAAACGCAGCTTTAGCTACCGCTGTTACCACCGCAGCGTGAGCGCCACCGGTTTTCTCCTGCACAATTTTGGCGGCGTCTTCGGTGCGTGAGTTAATCGCTAAATCTGCACCCATTTCGGTTGCCAGTTTTAACTGCTCATCATTGACATCAATGGCGATCACTTTCGCGTTAAAGACATTCTTCGCGTATTGCAGGGCAAGGTTACCCAGACCGCCAAGACCGTAGATAGCAATCCACTGCCCGGGACGAATTTTTGACAGCTTAACGGCTTTGTAGGTGGTGACCCCCGCACAGGTAATGCTGCTGGCCGCCGCCGAGTCCAGACCATCTGGCACTTTTACCGCGTAATCGGCGACCACGATGCACTCTTCCGCCATCCCGCCATCAACGCTGTATCCGGCATTTTTAACTGAACGGCAGAGCGTTTCGTTACCACTGTTACAGTATTCGCAATGACCGCATCCTTCGTAAAACCACGCCACGCTGGCACGATCGCCTGGTTTTAATGAGGTGACACCTGGACCCACTTCTGCCACCACACCGATGCCTTCATGGCCCAGAATTACGCCGGTTTTGTCACCAAAATCGCCATTCTTAACATGAAGATCGGTATGACATACACCACAACACTCCATTTTCAGCAGGGCTTCGCCATGTTTCAGTGAGCGCAGTGTTTTATCCGTAACGTCAACATGATGATCCTTCGTAACAACTGCAGCCTTCATAGTTCCTCCTTTTCGGATGATGTTCTGCATAGCAGGTGAGGCAAATGAGATTTATTCGCCACTACCCAGTATGGATGAGATCTGAAAAAGGGAGAGGAAAATTGCCCGGTAGCCTTCACTACCGGGCGCAGGCTTAGATGGAGGTACGGCGGTAGTCGCGGTATTCGGCTTGCCAGAAATTATCATCAATGGCCTGTTGCAGAGCTTCGGCAGACGTTTTCACCGCCACGCCTTGCTGCTGCGCCATTTTGCCAACCGCAAACGCAATTGCGCGGGAGACTTTCTGAATATCTTTCAGTTCCGGTAGTACCAGACCTTCGCCGTTCAGGACCAGCGGCGAATACTGAGCAAGCGTTTCACTTGCCGACATCAGCATCTCATCGGTGATACGTGACGCGCCGGAAGCAATAACCCCCAGGCCGATGCCCGGGAAAATAAAGGCGTTGTTACACTGGGCGATAGGGTAGATTTTATCTTTCCATACCACTGGATTAAACGGGCTGCCAGTGGCGACCAGCGCGTTACCTTCGGTCCAGGCGATAATGTCCTGCGGTGTGGCTTCCACGCGTGACGTCGGGTTAGACAGCGGCATCACGATCGGACGCGGACAGTGTTTATGCATCTCACGAATGATCTCTTCCGTAAACAGCCCGGTCTGTCCTGAGACGCCAATCAGAATATCTGGTTTTACATTGCGCACCACATCCAGCAGTGACAACACATCGCTGTCGGTATCCCAGTCACTGAGGTTTTCGCGCTTCTGCACCAGTTTGGTCTGGAAAGGCAGCAGGTTCGGCATCTTGTCGGTCAGCAAGCCAAAGCGATCGACCATAAAGACTTTCTGCCGCGCCGCTTCCTCGCTTAATCCTTCGCGCTGGGTCTGGGAAATGATCATTTCGGCAATGCCGCATCCCGCTGAACCTGCGCCAAGGAAGACGATTTTTTTCTCGCTTAACTGACCACCTGCCGCGCGGCTGGCTGCGATCAGTGTGCCGACTGTTACCGCCGCAGTGCCCTGAATGTCATCGTTAAAAGAACAAATTTCATTGCGATAGCGGTTAAGTAACGGCATCGCATTTTTTTGAGCAAAGTCTTCAAACTGCAACAGCACGTCCGGCCAGCGTTGTTTCACAGCCTGGATAAATTCATCAACGAATTCATAGTATTCATCGTCAGTGATACGTGGATTACGCCAGCCCATATACAGCGGATCGTTAAGCAGCTGCTGGTTGTTGGTCCCGACATCCAGCACCACCGGAAGGGTATACGCCGGGCTGATGCCGCCACAGGCGGTATAGAGCGACAGTTTACCGATTGGAATGCCCATCCCACCGATGCCCTGGTCACCAAGCCCCAGAATACGTTCACCGTCAGTCACCACAATCACTTTAATATTATGGTTCGGCACGTTTTGCAGAATATCGTCCATATTGTGCCGGTTCTGGTAAGAGATAAACACGCCGCGTGAACGGCGGTAGATCTCAGAAAAACGCTCACAGGCTGCGCCGACGGTTGGGGTATAAATAACAGGCATCATCTCATCAAGATGATTGTTTACCAGACGGTAGAAGAGGGTTTCGTTAGTGTCCTGGATGTTACGCAGGTAGATGTGTTTGTCGATTTCGGTTTTGAATCCCTGATACTGGATCCATGCTCGTTCCGCTTGTTCTTCGATGGTTTCGACCACTTCCGGCAGTAACCCCAGCAGGTTGAAGTTACGGCGTTCTTCCATGCTGAAGGCACTGCCTTTATTCAACAACGGAAATTCCAGCAGTACAGGGCCAGCGTAAGGGATATAAAGCGAACGCTGTTTTTTTGTTTTTGGTTCCATGTCACTCACTCTTTTTTGAATATCCATCCCTGGCACGCTTTTATCGTCTTTGCTTTACCACCAGGGCGTCGGCCCCAAGTATAAAGCAGATAAAAACAAAAACACCATTGCGCAGGCAATGGTGTTTAATCGTCATTGAGGACTGATGGTTATGAATTACTTTTCAGCGGGGCGTTTTCTGCCGGTTGGATTATTTACCACGCTGGATTTGTCACCTTCGGTAACTATTTTGCGCTGGTTAGAAATTTTATGGTCCAGTCCAAGAATATGACGTGCCTGACGGTTCGATTTCATTTTAACTCCTCAATCCTGTTGCTAGTTTTAAGGACAACATCGCCGTAGCGAAGAAACACGTGCTAAACCCCTAAATTAGGTTGCCGATCAAGCATAGCACCTTAAAGCGTAGGGTGCTGGCCACTGACCACATAATTGATCGTTTGCTGGTAGATATCACTGAGGATGTCGTTATCAGAAGCTTCCACCCATTTGGTCAGCTCCATGAGAATGTCATCTTCAGTGACAACACCGTGCTCTGCCCGAAGGCCTTGCTCAATGGCATTAACCAGAGCGGGTTCTGCTGTTGAATTTTCTGCCTGATAATAAGTAAACATAGTGATTCTCCGTGTCTGTGTATTTATGGTGTCTGCTACGGATCGCAGATTTATAAAGCACATTCAGCATGGCAAATATTTGCCGCTTCGTTGTTAAGATTAGTCCTGGTTGATGATTTTTATATTTTAACCTCATGATATTGATAGGTATTATTATTGTGGTGAGTTGATTAATATTAATGCAATATCTCTTGGGTTATATATTCCCGGTTATCTATTGTGGAAATTTAATTTAAGTGCAGAAGTAATATTTCTGCCGGATTTTTATTCGGAATATCCTGCTTATCCTCGTGCTGTTTCTCACGTAGTCTATAATTTCCTTTTTAAGCCCACAGGAGAGCAACAATGACAATCCATAAGAAAGGTCAGGCACACTGGGAAGGCGATATCAAACGCGGGAAGGGAACAGTATCCACCGAGAGTGGTGTGCTGAACCAACAGCCGTATGGATTTAACACGCGTTTTGAAGGCGAAAAAGGAACTAACCCTGAAGAACTGATTGGCGCAGCGCATGCCGCATGTTTCTCAATGGCGCTTTCATTAATGCTGGGGGAAGCGGGATTTACGCCAACATCGATTGATACCACCGCCGATGTGTCGCTGGATAAAGTGGATGCCGGTTTTGCGATTACGAAAATCGCACTGAAGAGTGAAGTTGCGGTGCCGGGTATTGATGCCTCTACCTTTGACGGCATCATCCAGAAAGCAAAAGCAGGATGCCCGGTCTCTCAGGTACTGAAAGCGGAAATTACGCTGGATTACCAGTTGAAATCGTAAAGCATTGCCGGATGACGCGTCAGGCGCGTGAATGCCTGATGCGTTGTTAGCATCTCTACAGCGCCCGCCAGCACCGGAGCTCACGTCCGTCCTCCCTTATTGCTAATGATTGCCGGACTTCACATCCGTGGGTTGCCAGAGGGCAACGTTCGTAGAAAAAACAGCCTTGCGGCAACGTGCGGTTTCCCGGCAGATCCGTTTTACGTAATGCCCATTCTTCCTCCAGCGGTTTATCAATGGCGGGGAGAGAATCCAGCAATAATCGGGTGTATGGATGTGCCGGAGCCGTTAGCACCTGTTGCGCTTCCCCTAATTCCACAATCTGCCCGAGATACATCACCGCCACCCGATCGCTCATATGACGTATCACCGAGACATTGTGTGAAATCAGCACATAAGTCAGCCCGTGATTTTCCTGTAGCGTTACCAGTAAATTGAGGATCTGCGCCTGCACGGAGATATCCAGCGCTGAGGTTGGCTCATCAAGCACAATCACGTCAGGCTGCGAAGAGAGTGCTCTGGCAATGGCGATGCGTTGCCGCTGCCCGCCGGAGAACGCATGAGGCAGGCGGTCGAGATACTCCGGACGAATACCCACCTGCACAGCCAGCTCCTCTGCCAACGCTCGCCGCTGTTGTTCACTACTACGCTTAGCTATCCAGAGCGGTTCTGTGATGATGCGCCACACCGGTAAGCGCGGATTGAGCGAAGAGAGCGGGTCCTGAAACACCATCTGCATAATGCGTTGTGAGCCAGAACGGATGTATTGCCCGTGGCTCGGTTGCAGCATACCCATTAAAAGCTGTGCGAGGGTGCTTTTGCCGCAGCCTGACTCGCCGACGATCCCTAAGGTTTCACCACGGCGGATCTGTAAATCAATACCATTAATGGCATGAACATGTTCCGTAGTTTTACCAAGCCAGTTTTTACGGGCCGGGAAATTGATATGGACGTCGCGTAACGTTAATAACGTGTCAGACACTTATGACCTCCTGCTGCGGATACCAACAGGCGCAGCGCTGGTTGTTGTCACCACACGCTGTCAGCGCCGGGACGTTTTCACACTGTGCACCTGCCGCATAGCAACGATCGCGAAAAGCGCAGCCGTCAGGCAAATGGGTGAGGTTTGGTACCGTCCCTGGAATGGCGGGTAATGGCTGGCGTGGTACTCCATGTTCTGGTGCGCATTGCAGCAAACCAATGGTATACGGATGCCGGGGATGATGGATAACGTCTGCCGTCACGCCGCTTTCAATTACGCTTCCGGCATACATCACGTAAACGCTATCGCACAGTTGCGATACCACGGCCATATCATGGCTGATGAACAGTACCGCAGTTCCACTGGCGCGGGCTTTATGTTTAAGCAAACGCAGTACCTGCAACTGTACCGTGACGTCCAGCGCCGTAGTCGGTTCGTCGGCAATAATCAATTGCGGCTCGCAGGAGAATGCCAGCGCAATCATTACCCGCTGGCGCATACCACCTGAAAGCTCAAACGGATAGCGCGACATAACTTCCACGGCATCCGGGATTTGCATCTCTTCCAGCAGGTCAATCGCTTTAGCTCTGGCTTCCCGACGGCTTATTGGTTGATGATGGCGGATCACGTCCATCATCTGAAGACCTATTCGACGTGTCGGATTGAGGGCGGTCATCGGTTCCTGAAAGATCATCGCCACTCGTGCGCCGCGCCACTGACGAAGCTGTTTTTCCCGAGCGTTAAGAACATCGTCTCCCAGCAGTGAAATCTGCCCCCGATGTACGCAATAACTGCCCGTCGGTAGCAGACGCATAATCAGCATTGCGGTGACTGATTTACCTGAGCCGGATTCTCCCACCAGACCGACAATTTCACCGCGGTTAATCTGCAAGGACACATTGTTGAGCGCGTGAACATCACCGTTAAAACCGGGGAAACTCAAATGCAGCTGTTGAATGTCCAGAACGGGTTGGGTCATGACTGCTTTCCTCCTGCTTTCGGGTCAAGCAGATCGCGAATACCATCACCAAAGAGATTAAACCCGACGGCGGTAAGCAAAATCGCTGCCCCCGGAAATACGCAATACCACCACTGATCGAGTACATAGTTGCGACCATTTGCTACCATCGCGCCCCATTCAGCACTCGGTTGTTGAGCACCCAGGCCAATAAATCCCAACGTGGCGGCCATTAAAATCGCGCTACCGATATCCAGCGATGCCTGCACGATCAGCGGCGGCAGGGAGTTACGTAAAATATGCCAGCTGATCAGATGCCAACGCGACGCACCAAAGGTTTTCGCCGCCTGAACATAGGTATACTGGCGTACAACTAATGCTTGCCCCCGCGCCAGGCGCACATAAAAGGGAATTCGCACAATAGCAATCGCCAGCATGGCGTTAAATAAACTCGGCCCGAGAGCGGCAGCCAGTGCCATTGTCAGTACCAACGAAGGAATCGACAGCATAATGTCCATGATGCGCATGATGATGGCGTCTGCGCGTCCGCCAAGCACACCGGATAGACATCCGAGTAGCGAACCAATCATACCCGCAATGGCAACCACGACTAATCCGGCGAGAATTGATTGCTGACTGCCGACCAGTACGCGGCTGAACAGATCGCGTCCCACTTCATCGGTGCCAAACCAGTGCGCCGCAGAAGGCGGCAAAAGGCGGGCGGTTAAATCAATGGCGTTGGGATCATGCGTCGCAAGCCACGGTGAAAAAATCATCATCAATAGCATTAATACAATGATGACTGCGCCGGTCACGGTGAGCGGACTGCCTTTCAGCATCCATACCAGTTTTGCACCGTTAAATCGCGTTTGTTTTGCTGGGCGTACGGCGGACGTTTCCTCGCTTAGCATCATTCATCACCTCCACGTCCGATACGCGGATCAATCCACAAATAGAGCAAATCCACTACCAGGTTGACCAGCACATAAGCAAACGAAACCACGACGGCAAATCCCATCACCGCAGGGAAGTCGAGCGCCTGTATTGATGTCACTACCCATGCCCCCATTCCGGGCCAGGCAAAAACGGTTTCGGTGAGCACTGCGCCATACAACAAATCGCCCAGCGCCAGACCCAATACGGTAATCGATGGGATCAACGCATTGGGTAGCGCATAACATAAAACGATATACCAGCCGGGCAAGCCGCTGGCCCGGGCGGTACGAATGTAGTCTTCACTCAATTGTTCCAGCATCGCTGAGCGGATCTGGCGAGCGACAATTCCCAGGTGAACGAACGCCAGCGTTAATGCCGGTAAGATGAGATGTTGCAACGCATTGAAGAATACTTCACCGTTGCCTTCAAGCAGCGCATCGAGCAGATAAAAGCCGGTAACGTGCGTTGGTGGATCCAGCCAGTCATCAAGCCTTCCGCCGCCGGGAAGAATTTGCAGATGACCATAAAACAGCACAATGACGCCCAGTCCAAGCCAGAACGCAGGTGTGGAGATTCCGGTAATGGCCATTATTCGCACCAGATGATCCAGCCAGCGATTTCGCCAGACTGCAGAGAGTATGCCCAGCGGGATGCCAATCAAGAGTGCCAGCAGCAGGGCACAAAAAGCCAGCTCCAGCGTCGCCGGGAAAAATATACGCAACTCTTCCAGCACCGGACGCCCGGTACGAATGGATGTTCCCAGGTCACCATGAAACAGGTCGCTGACGTAGCGGTAAAACTGTACATACAGTGGCTGGTCCAGTCCCAGTTGCTGGCGAATATTTTCCACGATAGCATCGCTGGCGCGGTCACCCGCCAGTAACCGCGCCGGATCGCCGGGGATCAGATGCGAGATAATAAACGTAATCACGCAGACGCCCGCCACCACGAGCACCAGCCCCCAGCAGCGTTGGCGTAAAATACTCCAGAAGGTCACGTTATTTACTCATGGTATTGATATTGAAGACCTGTTCCAGCATGGGATTGAACACAAAGCCTTTCACCTCTTTGTTCATCGCCAGTTGGTAGTTTTTCTGGAACAGGTACACATAAGCAGCGTCATCAATGACGATTTTCTGTGCCTGCTGGTAGTTCCGGGTACGCTGCGTCTGGTCGGTGGTCGCGAGCGCATTGCGCAGTAACTTATCGACCTCACTGTTTTCATAGAACGAGCGGTTACCCGGCAGACCTTTTTTGTCTGACTCAAACCAGTAATTCATAAACATATACGGGTCGGCAAAATCCGGACTCCAGTTGCCAATCGCAATGTCGTAATCACCTTTACCCACTCTGTCGCGCATGGTGGCGTTCGCCAGCTTTTCCAGCTTCACATTGATGCCCAGCTTGTTGAGACTGGATTGTGTCGCCAGAGCAATAGGCTCCCAGTTCGGATCATTATCAGAATAGAGAAACGTCAGGCTGGTGGGTTTGTTCGTCACTTTATCCCATTCAGCTTTGGCTTTCGTTTCGTCATGGTTGTATTGCATTGCCGTCGCATCGTAGCCCCACATGCCTTCCGGAATCGGGCCGCGCATCTGTTTTCCGTTACCACTCAGAATGCCGTTAACCATGCCCTGATAATCGGTAGACCAGGAAATGGCCCGCCGCAGATCCGCCTGATTAAGTGGCGCTTTGCTGTTATTCAGATACAGATAGGTGACGCGCAGTGACGGATACTCTGCCACATTGACTTTATTTTCCTGCTTCAGGGCGTTGAGTTGATCCACCGGCAGCGCATCGGCAATGTCAATGTCGCCACGGGAGAGCTGCAGGCGACGGGAGGCACTTTCACCAATAATTTTTACCGATACTCGCTTAAAGTTCGGTTTATTGCCAGGGTAATGCGGATTTGGCACCAGAACTAATTGCTGACCTTTTTGCCAGCTTTTCAGCATAAATGGTCCGGAACCGGCGGTATTTTGCGCGAGGAAGCCGCGGGCATCATCCGCCGCATGTTCCTTTAACACCGCCGGATTGATAATGGATGCACCGTCATTCGCCAGCGTGTAGAGGAACGGTGCAAATGGCTGGCTAAGGGTAAACTTCACCGTATGTTCGTCGGGAGCATCAATCTTTAAATCTTTGGGAAATGCTTCTGCTGGCCCCTGGCCGATTTTTAGTAACCGCTCAAAAGAGAGTTTTACTGCTTCGGCAGTGACGGGTGTGCCATCGGCAAATTTAGCATTGTCCTTCAGGGTGAACGTCCACTCTTTTTGATCGTCAGACGCTTTCCAGCCACTCGCCAGATCGCCTTCAACGTCGGTTGAGCCTTTATCACCGTCCGTTTTGTACTGAACCAGCCGCTGATAAGACGGGTAGGTCACCGTCCAGTCGTTATTATCTATTGTTACCGCCGGGTCGAGGGTTTGTGGATCGGCGGCCTTACCAATCACCAGCATATCTTTCGGTACGGCGGCGTGCGCAACCGGGAAAGTTGTGGCAAGGACGAGCGCGAGCAATGTAGGACGAAACGATATCGATCTTTTCATGACAGTTTCCTGATTAACTGACGTGCTGTGTGCCAGGGGATATAAAACAGGTGAATTGATCAGCGAGCAGTGGGTAACTCGCTGCCTGGGGTAATTCGAAGTGCCACCATTCGCTGGAGATACCGACAAAACCGCCACCAGTCATTATCGCATTCAGCAACAGGCGATTGCGCTGAGCGGCGGGCGGGACGGAAGGGTGATAGGCATGGGAGCGCTCGTGCATTTCATCGAACCCTGCGCCCATATCGAGGATGTTCCCGTGCTCATCACGAAGCGTCAGGTCGATCGCCGTGCCACGGCTGTGATTAGAACCGACCGTCACATCAACAACATATTGCGGGTCTGGGCAGGCTTGCCACAACATCGCCTGTGCTTGTTGTGGGCGGTACGCATCGTAAATCACCAGTTGTAAGCCTGAGAGCTGGGCGATACTGATACTTTTCGCCAGCGCGGTAATCGCATCCTTGTGTAACAGACAACGCGCTTGCTGATAAATAGCTTTACCTGTGATGTTATCAGCGCAGGCGTATTTCAATTCGATCTCCAGATCAGGGAAGATCACGGCTAAATCAACCAGTTCGGTGGTATCCGACATAAACGGTTCCTGTATAAGACAAAAATTGCTGCGCTTTCCGCTTATGCAGATCTCATGCCATGCCGGGATAAGCGCCAGAATGCTGGCTTAAAGTTATATTTTTTAACTTTTGATCAACATTTGTGCAGCGTAGTGCAGTTTTGGTGCAAGAGGGGAAGTTAAGGAAGGAATCTCCCGGAATCGTAGCTGAAATCACAGTATTTAAGTGACAGTGTCACGTTAAATGAAAACCCGCGAGTGCGGGCGAGAGGAATTTGTCAGATTTTCAGCGGTAACACGCTGCTCATCCAGCCTGGAATTTCTTCGGCGGGTAGGGGGCGGGAAAAGAAATATCCCTGAATAACTCGACAGTGGATCTTACGTAGCATCTCAAATTGCTCTTTGGTTTCGACGCCTTCCGCCACGACGGTTAAATTGAGGCTTTGCCCAATGCTGGTAATGGCTTCAAGTAAGGCAAGGATGCGTTTTTCCGTCAGACAACGATCGACAAAACTTTTGTCAATTTTGATTTCCGTTACCGGAAGACTGACTAAGCGGGATAATCCGGAAAAGCCCGTGCCAAAATCATCTACCGATAAACCCACGCCCATATCACGCAGGATCTGAATGCGCTTAAAGATTTCGGTATCGTGTTCCATCATCATGCTTTCCGTGATTTCCACCGTCAGCTGGTGGCCGTCAATACCCCAGGCTTGCATTGCATCAGACACCTGATTAGGCAGTTGATTACTGCGAAAGTGCAGCGCCGACAAGTTCACGGATAACGCCGGGATATGAATATTCTGGCTACGCCATTCTGCTAACTGACGGCAAGCTTCCGCGATGACCCAGCGCCCAATATTTTCGATTTCACCAATCTCTTCTGCGAGAGGAATAAACCGTGAAGGGGGCACATGACCATGCTGGGGATCGTGCCAGCGAGCAAGGGCTTCGATGCCGTACAGTTCACCCGTTTCTGCGAAGATTTGCGGCTGGTAAACCAGTTTCAGTTGGTTATTGCTAATCGCCTCTTTCAGCGCTGCGCCTAAAACCAAACGCTCTTTTACCATTTCGTTCATCGCCGGGCTGAAGAACTGCCAGCCGTTACCGCCATTCTTGCGAATATAATCCATTGCATTGTGAGCAGTGGAGAGCAGGTAATCGCGGTTTTTACCCACGTCGTAGCTGATGCCAATACTCAAGGTAAGCGGGAAGGGTTTATCGTCAATCATTATCGGCTTGCTGACCACATTCCGTAGCTCATCGGCGATTTGGGTAATGTTACTGACGTCGTTTTCCAGGCTCACGAGGACAAACTGCGTACCTTCGATACGACAGAGATACTGATCCGGTTTGAGTTTTTCACGAAAGCGATTGACCACTTCCAGCAATGCCTGATCGGCCCACGCATAGCCAAGGCTATCAATCACATCCTGAATATGGTCAACACCGATGAGATACACCACCGGAGAGACGGCTTTGTCGACCAGGTCATCGAGGTAATTGTGCAGGTTATTGCGATTTGGCAGACCGGTCATCGGATCAAATTGGATGAGTTGTTCAATATGCTGACGGCTTTTTTCCTGTTCCAGCGCCAGCGCGGCCATATGCTGGCTGATATCTGCCACGCGTTCGATAAAGGCGCTGGTTTCTGCTCCTGACGAGGTTTTAATTTGCAGGATCCCCGCAGGCGCGCCATCACGCTGACGAATGGTCGCTGACCAGCTTTGCGCATTTTGAACTTCTGCACCGTGGGAAGATGACGCCCAGTGTATCGGCATCCCGTTGCGCAGTGCGAACAGCGAAACATGCGATTCGTTGAGAACAGATTCGATATTACGACAAATGATTTCCCCCATTTCATGAAATGGCGGGCTGCTGCACATGGCGGCGAGAATATTGCCTTCAAGCTGGCGGATTTGCCGTTCTTCGGTGATATCCGAGAAGGTCATTACCAGGTTCTGCAGATGCGCGAGCACGTCATAAACCGGGCTGATAGAAGCTTTAATCCAGATTTTTTCACCGGTGCGCGTCAACAGCAGAAATTCGTCCTGATCGCGGGCGGTTTTCCATAGCAACTGTTGTAAACGAATGCGGTTATCGGCAGGGAATTCAGGAATGTTCAGGAGTGTATCGGGCTGCATACCGCTGGCTTCGCTAATGCAGTAACCAAACATTTCGGTAAATGCGCGATTGCACTGCACAATATGGCGTTCCGGATCGAGGACAATCACCGGTCGGTCGAGATGGTCAACGGCAATAATCAATTGCCTGGTCTGTTCTTTTTGCGCCATTTCTACGCTGGCATCCCGTACCAGCGCCAGGTAATAAACTTTCCCCTCGGCGCTCACTTTTGATAGCGCAAAACGGGTCCAGATTTTACTGCCGTCTTTTTTCTCCAGCTGCAGCTCCCGACTCATCCCCTCGACGCGCGCTTTACCGCCTTCACGGTTATGACGAATGTATTCAGGATGCGCAGGACGCAAATCCCGCGGAATCAGCATATCAATGTTATTGCCAATGACTTCTTCACGTTTGTACCCCCAGAGCTTCTCTGCGGCGGGGTTGAAAAACATCACTTCATCATTTTCGTTAATTAACACCGCACCCATCATATTTTGCTCAAGGGCGGGGAAAAAAATGCCATCGGCGGCATTATCCGCATCGGTTAGCTTCATGATTACCTCTGCATCCTGGCGCATCTAAAGACTGGCTTTCCAGAGTTCAACACGGTTTCTACCTCGTCTTTTGGCGATATACAGAGCTTCATCGGCTATTTGAATGAGGCGCTCATAGTCAGGATGACCATTAAACATGGCGGCACCGATGGAAAGTGAGAGGGCAATATCTTCGCCGTTTGCGGCTTTCAGTTTGGTTTTCTCCACCCGACTGCGAATACGTTCTGCGGTACGTAACGTTTCGTTTTCAGAAGCTTCAGTCAAAACAATGATAAATTCATCGCCCCCGTAGCGGAAAACATAATCACTACTGCGGACGTTGTCATAAAAGGCCTGAGAGACTTTACGCAGAATTTCATCGCCAGTGTTATGGCCCCACGTATCGTTGATCTCTTTGAATTTATCAACGTCAATAATCAGCACTGACAGCGGTGTACCGGTCCGGTTGGCATGGGCAATTTCGCGTTTGAAGATAGTCGGCAGGAAACGGCGGTTAAGTAATTTCGTCAGTACATCCATACCGACTTCGTGGCGCGATACTTCTTCAAACAATTCACGCAGCAAGGTAATAATTTGCGATACGGTATTTCTTATCTGTAATAAAAATTTCACCCGCAGACTTCTGTTATTCAAATTCCTGGTGTTACGCATGGTTTGATTGAAAATACCGTCGAAATCCTGAATCAGACGAGAGATATGGCCCACTTCAGCAATGCCGCTGAAATAATGTCGACCTTTATGGTTAAACCACAGGCCAAAATCAGCCTGGCTTAAAGGCAAACTACTGCCTAAATCAGAATCCAGCAGGATTTTATAGATGATATCTATTTCCCATGAAAGTATTGAGGCTATTTGCCGTTCTTTTTCTTCTTCGGCGTTTTCCAGTAACGAGAAGATACGATAGTTTTCATCTTCTTTTGAGGCACTACTGTCACTAAAGGTAAACGCGCGGGTCATCACTTCCATAGCGATATCAATACTGTTAATCGAGAAATGGTAGACCTGAAGTTTTTCTGCGGCAGAATAATCCGAAGAGAAGATTACCGGATAGAGGATCTTTTTCAGCACCCGAAACCCCATCTCGACAATTTCTACCGGAATTCCTATGCGGGCATGCACTTCCGCGACGGTATGCTGGATTTGTATTAGCCTTTCGACATCGTCAACCTGGGCAGAAAGCACGTTAATAATCCAGCGTTCCATCGCACTTTTCAACTGCCGCTCAACTTGTTCATTACTCAAGAATTCTTCGGCATGCGGGTCGATGCGGACAATTCGATAAAACTCAATACTCAGATAATGAGCATGCGCAACGGCAATTTCCGCGGCTTTAGCTCGAATGGGCGGATCTGCCTGTTCGACAAGTCCGGTCCACTCATCTTTCATTCTTTTAAAATACATCTCCATAATTCACACCCTTATAAGGCTGGGAAATCAGACGGAATCAAAACGCAACGTGCGAGATCGACTAACTGCACCATATTCTCCTGAAATATGAAGATATACTGAAAAGAAATAAGCGACTTAGGACAGTTTCAATCTACGCTACTGTTCTTCAGAAGAGTATAGCCCATCGTAATTATTTTTCGGTGACAGCGAATATCGTATGTTTTTTCATATTCATACATTTGTATTAGGGGATTTATGGCTGTTTAACTAAGTGTGGTTAATTGCATGGTTAATTTGACTTTAGTAAGCATGATTAGTAGTGGGATAGTTCAAGAGGGTAACAAGCCGGTGGGTAATGTACCGGCTTGTTACAAAGTAAGAATGGGAGTTTAACTGCCCCAACGACTTTGCAGATAGCTGACCGCTTGTTGAGTCTGCGGTTTATTCAGATAGTCCTCACGGAACAAGATGGTGCCGCTAATTTCTGGTACCGCATCGTTAAGATCGAGCTGCTTTTTCAGTTCCGGTACGCCGCCGTTAATCATCCAGTCTGGCTCTATCTTTGAAGGTTCACCCACTTTATAGAAGGCGATACCGATATACAGGCGGGTCCTGGTCGGTTTAACGACATCCGCCCACCATTTTGCCAACACGTCATAACGCGCGGCACTCCGTGAGAACGGCCAGTAAATTTGGGGAGCAATGTAATCCAGCAATCCTTGTTCCACCCATCGACGGGTGTCAGCGTAGGATTCGTCATAGGCTGCCGCGCCTCGGGTATCGGAACCGAGCGGATCGTGTGATCGGTTACGCCACACGCCTGCCGGGCTAACACCAAATTCGACTCCCGGCTTAATGCTTTTAATGGTGTGCGATACTTTTGCAATTAACTGCTGAGTATTGTTGCGCCGCCAGTCTGCTTTTGACGCAAATGCGCCTCCGTATTTGCGGTACGTTTCGTTATCATTTAGCCGTGAACCCGGTGACTCAGTATAGAAATAGTCGTCAAACTGCACGCCATCTACCGGATAGCGGGAAACCACTTCTGCGACTATTGATGTGATCCAGTCCTGAACCTCAGGGATGCCCGGGTCGAGGACAAAGCGATCGCCAGACGTTCTGATCCAGTCACGGTGTTGCACATAGACGCTCGCCGGTTGTTGAGACAGAGTGCTATTCAGTTCCCTGATAGTACCGGGCTTCGTATTAACCGATACGCGATAGGGGTTAAACCAGGCGTGTACTTTCATCCCACGCTTGTGGGCTTCGTCGAGCATAAATTGCAGCGGATCGTAACCCGGATTTTCACCAATCTTACCGGTCATAAGATCGGACCATGGCAAAATTTTTGAAGGCCACAGGGCGGTACCGTCCGGCTTGACCTGGAAAAAGACCGTGTTTATACCGAGACGTTGCAAATGATCCAATTTGTCGATCATCGCCTGTTGTTGTACACGGGCCCGGCTGGTGGGGTTACTAATGTTAACCGAGGAAACCGGTGGCCAGTCGAGGCGAGACACCGTGGCCAGCCAGATGCCACGCATCGGTTGTGACGATTGTTGCGTCGTGGCTGGTGGCTTTGAACCCGCTGGTGGTGTCACCATGGACTCTGGAGGCGTGCTTTTACAACTACACAGTAAAAGTGCCAGTGCAACCAGTATCGCTGGTCTTCTAATCGTTAATTTCTTGTTTCGGGAGCAGATATCCATATGTGCTGGTTTCCGGTAAACAGATGTGCGCTCATTCTCGTACTTATCCCGGTTAAGTCAATACGACAGCAAGCACGAAAAAGGGAGCGATGAATTATCGCTCCCTTGTCTTATAACCATTCAGACATGGTTAGTGTTTCTTGTCATTCATCACAATATAGTGTGGTGAACGTGCACGCGGGTGCAGGAAGAAGTGACCTTTTGGTGCGTTCTGACTGTTGATTGGCTCCAGAGTGACGCCGGTATTCGCTTTGCCTTTACGATCATGAACAGCATAGAGAATAAAGGGCAGGGCAAGTACCACCAGGAAACTAACGACCAGTAATTCAACATACATATCGGTAGAGTCACCCTGGATATTATCCGGCGGCAGGAAGGAAACAATAAACGCCATAATTGAAGTCAGCAGACCGACAATAGCCACGACCAGTTTCACACCTTTACCACCAGGGATATTAAATGTGCGTTTTAAGTCAGGATGTTTAAGAACCAACACAATGTAGCCAATAAACAGCATGAAATAAGCACACAGATAAATCACCACCGTCAGCGCCAGTGCGATCAGGAAGGACATGTTGTTACCGCCACCGGTATTGGTGAGGATGATCAACGCGATAGAAGTAATCACCAGCTGTGAAATGACCAGCGTTACCGGTACGCCATTTTTGTTCATTTTAGCGAATGCCGCTGGCAGCAGGTTTTTCTGCGCTGTGACATACATCCCGCGAGAAGGACCAACAATCCAGGAGGCGATTTCCGCCAGAACACCCAGCAACAGCAGTGCGGAGATCACGCGAACCGTCCACTCAATTTCCGGTGCCACATGGGACATCAGAACGGTAAAGGTTTGCATTACCCCTGCGGAGAGGTTGATTTCATTACCCGGAATGACCATCGCAATAGACAAACCGCCAACAGAGCTTAAGCAGATTGCCGCCACCATCAGCAGTAACATAGCCAGTGGATAGTCGCGCCCTGGGTTACTCATTTCATTGACGTGGGTTGCGGAAGCTTCTACGCCCATATAACTCAAAATGAAGGCAACAAATACAACCAGGGTGCCCACTTTAGAGAAGTCAGGGAAGAAGGTCTTCGAATCCATTTCGATAGCAACGGGGGCACCGGAGTGCAGATAAATAGCCGCTAATGCAATCAAAATAAATGCAGGTAACAGGATACCGGCGAAGAAGCCAACTTTAGCAATTCGCGCCGTGTATTTCGTGCCACCAAACTGCGTTAATGCCAGCGCCCAAAGAATGATGAGTGCTGCAATAGTTTTGGTAATGGGGTCTTCATTCAGCGCTGGCCATTTCAGAATGTAGGAGAGTGCCCCTAACACGAAATAGAGCATCGGAATAAAACCAATGGCGATTTGCAGATAGCCAAATGAGATCGCTGCAAATCCCCATCTCGGCCCCAGAGTATTTGATACCCAGGCGAAGACACCACCTTCTTCCCAGCCGTCGACGGTGGCCATTTCCGCAGCACAAAGTCCCACGGGAATAAACCATAAAATCCCGCCTAATAGCAGGAAGAAGACTAATGAAAAGCCCGATGTTGCGAAGGTAGGGTATTCATAAACAGCCATTACCATCGATGCCGTTATGGCAAAAAAGCCGAGTAATGTGAGCTGCTTAGCTTTACCTGTCTGTACTGATGTAGCCATATTATCCCCCTAAAACGGTATTCCTGTCGGAACCGCACCTGTTTTGTTCTGAAGCGTATTCAGAACAATATTTTCCGTTGCTAATGCCAGTGAACAGACTTTGGAAATTGTCCCGAAACGGGTTCGTTTCGGGACACCGTTACCGTTAAACGTTATCAGGTATGTTTAAAGCTGTTCTGTTGGGCAATACCCTGCAGTTTCGGGTGATCACTGAGATATTTCAGGGAGGCTTTGTAGTCTTCCAGCAACAGTTCAGCAAAGTCCATTTCGAAGCCGCGACGACACATAATGCGCATCACCACGATGTCGGTGGCTTCACCGCCGAGAGTGAAGGCCGGAACCTGCCAGCCGCGCAGACGCAGACGTTCAGAGAGGTCGTACAGGGTGTATCCCGGATCTTCACCCTCTTTCAGTTTGAAGCAAACCGCCGGGATGCCTTCGTCCGGGCGACCCGTACAGATGAACTCATACGGCCCCAGTTTGGCGATTTCATCCGCCAGATAAGCGGCAACCTGGTAAGAGGCGTTCTGTACTTTGGTATAGCCTTCACGACCGAGGCGCAGGAATTCATAGTACTGTGCAATTACCTGACCCGCCGGGCGGGAGAAGTTGATGGCAAAAGTACCAATTTGACCACCCAGGTAGTCAACGTTGAACACCAGTTCCTGCGGCAGCGCTTCTTCGTCACGCCAGATAACCCAGCCGCAGCCCAGCGGAGCCAGACCGAATTTATGGCCTGAAGCACTGATCGATTTCACACGCGGCAGGCGGAAGTCCCAGACGATATCCGGGGCGACGAACGGTGCCAGGAAGCCACCGCTGGCGGCGTCGATGTGCATGTCGATGTCGATACCGGTGTCGGCCTGGAATTTATCCAGCGCATCGTGCAGCGGTTGCGGGAACTCATAGTTACCGGTGTAGGTCACGCCGAAAGTCGGCACCACGCCGATGGTGTTTTCGTCGCAGGCTTCAATCATGCGTTTCGGGTCCATAAACAACTGACCGGGGCGCATAGGGATCTCACGCAGCTCCACATCCCAGTAGCGGGCGAATTTATGCCAGCAGATTTGTACCGGACCGCACACCAGGTTTGGTTTATCCGTTGGTTTGCCTGCAGCTTCCATACGCTTGCGCCAACGCCATTTCATCGCCATCCCGCCGAGCATACAGGCCTCGGAAGAACCAATGGTGTTGGTGCCAACGGCCTGACCATTTTTCGGCGCAGGCGCATGCCACAGATCGGCAACCATATTTACGCAACGCAGGTCGATGGCTGCGGATTGCGGATATTCTTCTTTGTCGATCCAGTTTTTGTTAATGGATAAATCCATCAACTTGTGGACATTTTCGTCGTCCCAGGTCTGGCAGAAAGTGGCCAGGTTCTGACGAGCGTTGCCATCAAGATATAATTCGTCATTGATAATCTGAAATGCGACATCGTCGCGCATTTCGTGCAGCGGAAAACGTTTTGATTCTGCGATAGTGGAAATAGACTTCGCACCAAAACGTGAATCGAGTAGTTCCGACCTTAAATCCGTTACTTGCTTCTTATCCATTTTAAACTCCTTAAAATGATTGGATCGCATTAAAAAAGTAGGATTTATCGATAAAGTAAGCAAGTGCAAAGGACTCGTGTTTAAATAACAAAATCCTAATGTTATTTATGGTGAGATATTGCGTGAATAATATTTTTTCATTGAAAAACAATATAGTAGAGAGCTCTTGGGTGGTGGTAAGGTGTTTTATGCTGTTATTTTTATGCGCATTCTGTGCCTCCTGAATTATCACGTAAAAATCAGACCTTAAAATATCACTATTAGTACTTGGTTATTATTTTGAACGCATTTATAAAATTATTACATAAAAATAGCGAATATTGCTAAAATCCCCGCCAACGATGTGTTGACGGGGCTGTTATTATTTAGGCAATAATACTCCGGTATAAGTATTTACCGGATGAGAAAGATATTGTTTAACGGCAGTGTTAACATTCTCTACCGTCATTTGTTTCAACAATTGCTCCTGCTCAGTCCATGCTGCAGGATCGTCATATTGAATAAGACTATTTACAATAGTGTTCGCTAATTGTTGAACGCTACGCTGTTGGATATCGAGGCTGCGCTGAACGTTTTGCTGGTATTCGTTCAGTTCTTGCTCACTGATCCCTTTAGCCAGACGCTTAACCATCACTTCATTCGCTAACGTTAACAGTTCATCATGTCGTTCTGGTTGACAAGTAAAAGCCAGCAAATGACTGATATCTTTGGCCTGAGGATCAACCGAGAGGCGAGAAGAAACGCTGTATGCCCCAGATGCCTGTTCACGAATATTAACGCGTAGATCTTTTGCCAGTGCGACGTTAAAAGCATCGAGCGCCATACGCGTCGCCAGATTAACAGGTGTCCGGGAATCATAACGCTTCCACTGTGAAACCTGTGCCACGGGTTCATTTTGTTCCTTTACAGTAACCGATGCGTTGTCCGTCGCGCGAGTTAATGGTTTACCTGCGGCTAATGGCGAATCAGAGTGTTTGATTGAGCCTAAGTAACGCGTAATTAACGCCATGAGTTTGTCTTCTGCGACATTACCGACAATGACAAACGTGATATCCGCTGGAGATGAAAACAACTGGCGATCGGCAGCCAGCGCATCTGCGGCAGTAAACTGTGCAATCTGATTTTCTTGCAGTAATTTCGTGCGGTCATCAGCATAGCGCGTCTCATACATCTGCTGGGCGAATTTCTCCGCTGGACGCTGGTCGAGCGTTTTCAACGCCTGAATTTGAGCATTTTGTAGCGATGCCCAAATATTGTCGTTAATCGTGCTGTGGGTGATTCGCTGGTTAATCAACTGGAAACCAGGTTCAGGGTTATTAGTCCGCGCGCTAACGGAGAGCAACGTATTCATGCCACTGACTTTACTGCTCATGGTTACCGAGTTTTCCGCACTCCAGCGTTTCAGGCTGGAAGAGGAGAGTTCGCCAACGCCGCTTCCGCTAACTGCTTTATTTGCCAGCGCGATAAGTGATTTTTGCTGCGCAGGGAAACTTAAATCGCCTTTATTCGATACGGCAATAATTTGTAGCTTTTGCTCTTCACCCGCGGATTTTGCCAGAATAACCCTGGCACCATTGGAAAGTGTTAATGATGTCAGATTCTCAGCCAGCGTTTCTTTGCTGCTAATTTCCGCCTGTGGGTCAGCGTCTACTGTTAACGATAAATTTCTGCCTGGGAAGATGTAAGCCGCCAGCTTTTTGTTGGCGTACTCTTTTTCCAGCGCCAGGATAGCCGCAGGAGACAATGCTTTTTTTGCGGCAACCTCATTGTTTACCATTTGCTCCCAAAATGCGTCCTGGTTCTTTCTTAACTGCTGCCATTTTTCCGCCAGACTTTGCACGGTAATTTGCTGCCACAGACGTTTCGAAAGTTGATATGTCTCTTCCGGCGACAAGAACGGCGTATTATTTAATGAGCTGGATGCCAGGCGACTGGTCAGCATACGTAAATCACGTTCAGCTTGCTGATCAACCGCATTTTTCAGCCAGGTGAGGCGGGTAGATTTGACATCATCGAGTTCTTCAGCAGAAAAACCATGCTGATCAATGGTTGCCAACTCTGCCATTAATGCATTCGCAGCATCCTGCATATTATCGTCTCGTGCATTTACACGGAAAAACAGCGACTGATAATCGGGTGCAATTTTAACGCTGCGCGCAGTGCCGCCAGAAATAGTCTTCAACTCGCCCGACTGTATACGTTCCTGCAGACGTTGATTGAACAGCTGAACTAACATGCTCCATTCAGCTTGTTCGATAAAGCTTTGCTCATCGTTCACTTGTACCATTGGCAGGCGATAATAGAGTGCGATGCCGTTCACCCGGTTTTCTTTATCATTAATGATATTAAAGCGCAGGTGGTTTTCGGCTTTTGTCGGCCAGACGCGATTTTCAGCTGCTTTGTTAGCCGGAAGCTTACTTAAATTATCCTTTATCAGCGCCAGCGCTTCTTTACTGTCGATATCGCCAACCACGATAAAGGTCATATTATTTGGTTGATACCAGCGTTGATAAAATTGGCGCAATTGTGCCGGTGTGACCGTGGCGACAGTATCCATCAGGCCGATAGGTTCACGGTCTAAATTACGGGTATTAGCCAGCAGGAAAGGGCGGCGCGCCTGAGAGGTGCGCCATTTCGCATCCTGATGGGCACGCCATTCCTCAGTAATTACGCCGCGTTCAGCGTCTACTTCGAGTTTTTCAAAGGTTGCGGCATTACTCCATTCACTGAAGATTGCCATCACTTGTTGCAGATTTTGTTTCTGCGTAGTTGGCAAACTCACCTGATACACCGTTTCGTCATAGCTGGTATAGGCATTAACATCGCGACCAAAACGCAGGCCCATTGACTCAAATGTTTCGATGACTTTATTACCCGGCCATGTTTTTGTGCCGTTAAACATCATATGTTCTACAAAATGAGCCACGCCGCGCTCATTGTCTTCTTCCTGCAATGAACCGGTATGAATTTGCAGCCATAAATTTACCTGATCCTTTGGATGAGCATGCGGATAAATCATATATCGCAAGCCATTGTCCAATTGCCCGGTAATTAACTTTTCATCCTGCGGTAAGGCGGCGGCAATCAGCCGCCCGGGGAGCAACAGAGTTGCCACTAACGTCAGTAAGAAACAGAGGTTTCTCATAATTATCTCCATGCGAAAACCGGGCGAATTTACCCGGTTAAGTAAAATCCGAACTATTAAAATTTCATGCTGACATCAAGCCAGAAAGTACGGCCACTGGCGTAGGTCGCCACACCGGTATTCGTTGTATCAACCGCGGTTTTGCTATCCAGTACATTGAGAATATCGGCACTGATCGTCAGGTTTTGTTGTTTCAGAAATTGTGGCGTCCAGGACAAGCGGGTGTCCCAGGTCAGGCTGCTATCCAGTTTTTCGTCAACATACTGCTTGTAATCTGAATATTCGCTGATGTATTGCGCATTCGTCTTACCCAGGATAATGCGAGCTTTACGCGCTTCTTGCCAGGCCAGCGTATTCGCCCACACCAACCCGCTCGGTTGATGCGTGAAATCCATGTTTAAGGAGATCTTTAATGGGTTATTAAAATCTGCCACTGGAACGCTATCGTAAGAGACAAGATTACCGTTATAAACCACCTGGTTATCACCGGTATTGCTCTCCTCATAACCATTGTTTAACGACAAGTTGCCCTTGCTCTTGATATAGCTAAAGACAATTTGTGGGTTAATATCTACCTGGCGGATATGCAGGGGTTCGGCCAGCTCAAAACTGAGGTTGAACGAATGCGTTTTGGTTTTGCCATCGTTGTTATATTCAGTAATAGTGGTTTTAGTCGCGCTGTCGGTACGACTGCTTTTGCTGATTTGATCATGCGCTTCACGGTAAACATAGTTTGCACGCGCAATAACGTTCTTACCGATTTTCTGCTGCAATCCCATTGCCAGTTCATCGTTATAAGGCGTTTTCAAATCCTGATAACGCGTCAGGGTTTTATTGCCTGATACCGATTCCGTCCAGCTATTGCGGATATCACGTAATCCCATATCAAGAATATTCCCACCATAGTAACGGTTATAACCTGCGGTAATCATTGAGGTTTGATCAGCAAAAATATCCCATTCCGTCATAAAGCGCGGGGAGATATTGTGGTTTGACAGATAGTTGTCATAGTCATACCGCACGCCGGGCATTAATGACACATTACGCCAGCTAATGCGATCCGCCATATACAGTGTGTAGTTGTCAATTCCCAGGCTGCCTTTACCTTTATGGTAAATGGTATGGTTAGTTTTCTTTCCGGCAGCATTAATCACATAGGATTCAGACTGGTTATGGCGTTCAGTCCATGCATCGGAATAGATGTATTCCGCGCCGAAGTAGGGTTGATGCGAAACATTACCCACGGCGAATTTTTGCCAGTCCAGGCGTGTTTTGAAGGTGTAATTATCTACAGCCTGGGAAATGTGTCCTAATCCGCCACGGGTGCAACGCCCTGTAATATCACCATATGTACATGAAAGTTCGGTGTACCAGGTGTCATGATCGTGACGGGTATAATCACTAATATGATCCCAACCAACGGTGGTACGTAGTTTGGCCCATGCGAGCTGCGTATCCATATCCCATGCCAGACCATAGGATTTATTACCCATTTCGCGATCAGACTGCGGGAAGGTGCTGGTATTATAATCACGGCTGGAGCCGGTATATTTTAAGGTTAAATCGTGGGTAAAGAGGTCGCTGGCAAACCAGGTAAATTTGCTCAATGCAGTATCGATAACGTTTTTATACTGTGCCCGACCGGCGACAATGCCGTCATTTGAAACATAATCCGCGCGGGTGATATCAGACTGGCGGCGCGATAAACCGGCGGTAACGCCAAAGTTATCAGCGAGTTCCTGATTAAACGACAAGGTATAAAAGTTCTTTTTAAAATCTGGAGAGTAATAAGTACTTCCTGAAGAACCTTGATTAAATGCGCTCTTGTTATTCTCATCGATATGCGATGTTAACCAGTCCGAACGCGTAGTGCGATAACCCAGTTTCACGTTGCTATCATCAGCGTTGAAGCGTTTGATCTTTGCATCAATTACCCCGCCATTGAAGCGACCGAATTCAACCGGCACAAAACTGTCATAAAGCGTCACATTGTCCAGTAAGCTGACATCAAGATAATACCCCTGTGACATCCCGCTAATATTGGTTGCACTACTGGCATCGGACTCATTCGCTGGGTTCAGGTTATTAGTGGCACTAATACCATCAATCAAATAGGCATTCTGGTAGGGCGACGCACCGTGAATAGAGATTTTCTCCGGGCGAATATCTCCCTGGTTCAACGAGGTACTTTGCGTTGAATCCATGCGTACCG
This sequence comes from Escherichia sp. WS1152, assembly GCF_046487665.1. Taxonomy (NCBI): domain Bacteria; kingdom Pseudomonadati; phylum Pseudomonadota; class Gammaproteobacteria; order Enterobacterales; family Enterobacteriaceae; genus Escherichia; species Escherichia sp. WS1152. Next base: position 47,578 of record NZ_JBJQJA010000022.1, read on the forward strand.
CAGGGTTGGTTCTCAGCAGATCGCTGATATTGCCATTCCCGGTCGGTAAACGCTCGATGCTTTCACTGGTGTAATGCGTGTTGCCGTTTACGGGTACAGGGACAGGAGCATAGACCGTCATCTCTTCAAAAAAATGCATGTACATGTTTTTATCATCGACGGCCTGCGCCACATCAGCGCCACATAAAATGACGCCAGGAATAAGAACTCGCTTCATTTATTTATATCTCCGTACAGCAGGGCTTTTATTGTTTTTATAAAACCGCGCTAATGTCACAAATATCATCGGCCAGGTTCCAGACACCGGGTTGATGTGTAACCATAATGACGCCGCTTGTGGGTAGTTTTTCACGCACTAAACGCAGTAAGCGGATAGCCTCTTGTTCCTCAAGATGAGAGGTAGTTTCGTCAAGAAATATCCATTTCGGACGTCGTAAAATTAATCGTGCCAGGGCGATACGTTGTTTTTCGCCGCTGGAAAGAATATCTCCCCAGCGATCGTGGTCATGAATACGCGCAGCCAATTTCCCAAGACCAACCTGATGCAGTACTTCGCTCAACGATTTATCGTCTACGGGCAGGGGAAGTGCTTTACAAATAATCTCTTTCAGTAAGCCGGTTTTGATTAACGGTGTTTGTGACACATACCAACTGTCAGCAGGAGAAGAAATATCACCTTTAAACCACGGCCAGCAGTGGGATAATGTTTTAAGCAGTGTGGTTTTTCCCGCACCAGAGTAACCTTTCAGTAATAGCCATTTGCCTGGCGGAACATGAAAGTTCAGGTTCTCTAATATGATCTTATTATCAGGGGTACGAATACTCGCGTCAGCCACTTGTACCGCATGTTGGCAATTTTTAGGCTTATTCGTAGGGCGCTGTTCGGTGAGTTGATGGAACTCATACAAGCGATCGATAACCGCAGCCAGTTCAGCAAGTTCGTCATATTTATAAATAAACCAGCTTAAATTGTTCGATACCAGCATAAATGCCTGGCGCGATTTCATCAGTCCGCCCAGATTGATCTGTCCGCTAATAAACTGCGGCAATAACAGAAAGTACGGAAGAACGCTAAGCGAACGCGAATAAATATTCTGCCAGTAATCAAGCCACCGCTGACGATTCATTAAACGATGCCAGTTCTCTTTAATGGTATGAAAATTGTCGCTCAACTCCTGGCGTTGTAGAGACTCAGCATTGCTTAGCGCAATCAGTTCTGCCTGTTTATTATGCTGCACAAGATTAGTTCGAAATGTCGCTTCGCTACGTTGTTTTTCCACATTAAGTGGACGAATACGTTTACCCACCTTATGGGTAAATAAAGTTCCACCGATCACAATGAGCACGACGGTATAGACCATATACCCCTGGATATTCCATTCTGTTCCACCAACAGTGAATGAGAGCGTACCCGCGCTTTGCCAAAGAATAACGGTAAAGGTGATCAGCATGCTAAGTGACTGGATGAAGCCAAATGAAAGACTGAGCGTTTTGCTGATCAGTAAGAGAATGTCTTCAGCGATACGTTGGTCAGGGTTATCTGTATTTTTATGCTCGCCGTAGATCTGCGTGAAGTAGTAGTTTTTATCTGCAAACCACCGATTAAGGTAGTAATCTGTTAACCATTCGCGCCAGCGAATAGTCAGCAGTTTAATTAACCATGTTTTGTTTACGGATATTAATACAAAGATCCCCAGCAGGGCAGGGAACCAAAGGACAAGCTGCCAAAGCTTATCGGTTTCTTTCTGGCTTAGCGCATTGAAAAAATCATTATTCCAGTCGTTTAACCAGACCTGAATTTTAACCACGCCAAGGATCATGGCGAGGATAATAATGATTAACAACACTGAAGTTTTATTATTCTTACGCAGCCAAAAGGGCTTCAGCAGACAGAGATACTTTGCTATCAACATACAAAACGTAATGGGAATGGTTATCATTAGCGAAAATTGATTGTGCCATCCAATGATTATCTATGGCAATGATTTACTGATGAAATTTATTTAAGTATCATTTAACAATATGAAATATATAGAAATTTTTAATTTCAGTGGTTATGGTTATGCTATTGATAATCAAGGGTATTGCTAATGCCCTGACGCATACCACGTATGCCAGGATTTTCGCAAGGTAAGATGATGATGACGACACACCCGACAGGAATTTATGTCGGGTGCTTTGTTAAGGTCATAAGACGTAGGCTAAGACTGGAGCTAAGAGGGCGTGTTATTAATTATTCTCCATTTGTTTTGCAACATCCATAATGTGATAAAGCGGTACTCTGTTCTTAGCTAACTCTACCATGGCGTTCATATAAGGTACCATGGTTGAAAAAAGGATTTTATAACCTTCGCAAAAATAAGAAACAGTCTCATTGTTTACTTTAGTAATACGATGCTTAGGACAACCGCCATTGCAGATAGGTTTATATGCACATTTCAGACATTTCGCTGAAATCCGTTTTTTTTGCGCTGTCAGTTGTACACTGTTCATCGTTTTGAGTTCAGATTTATTAATGTTTCCAATTTTGTACTGTGGATAGACAAAATGGTCGCATTCGTAAATGTCTCCATTACTTTCAACAACCAGATTATCCTTGCAGGACTCCTGGAAAATACAACTGGTATGCCCATTCCCCAAAAAACGGCTGACAAAGCTTTCAAACTGACGGATGAAAACTTCACCCACATCGTTTTTAACCCATTGCATAAAAATGGTTGACATAAACTTGCCATAAGCCGTGGGAGGCACAGAAAAATCAATGATACGGAATGTGTTCTCACTATGACCACTGAAATCAATATTCGGCGTCCCGGTTTCTAGCAATTCGATAAATTGCATATGTTTACTGCCGATAGATTTTAAAAAATGATAAACCTCAAGAGGGTAATGGACATTAACGTTATTAATGACGGTTAACGTATTAAACTCTACTTGATATGATTTCAGACGCTCGATGGCTGCTATCACTTTTGTAAAAGTACCGTTACCTGAATTACTGCGTCTGTAACGGTCATGTAACTCCTGGGGGCCATCGATCGAGATACCAACCAGAAATTCATGTTCTTTGAGAAAGGCACACCATTCATTATTCAATAAAATGCCATTCGTTTGTAATGCATTAAAAATACGTTTTTGGCCTGCATAGCGTTGTTGATAGTGAATAACTTTACGGAAAAAATCCAGGCCAGCCAGAGTGGGTTCACCGCCTTGCCAGGTAAAATAGACCTGATTGCCAGACGCTGCGATATATTGTTTGATGAACTCTTTCAGAGTGCTGTCATCCATCCATTTTTCATGAGTAAACTGCGACTCTTTTTCAAGGTAAAAACAGTAATCACATTTGAGATTACATTGAAAACTGGAGGGCTTGGCTGTAACGTGCATCGCTATCTCGCTCAATAAGGCGGCGGAAAATTCCGCCGCATGAAGGTTTAGTTATTTCGCTTCGCTTAGTGCTTTCTTGATATTGTTAAACTTCTCCTGATTTACTTCGCTAAGCGGTGGCTGGCTGCTGTCGATAAACTCTCTTACCACGCCTTGCATCTCTTTAACGACCTGCGGATTGGCGGCGGCAAGGTTATCTTTTTGCTGTAGATCCGTCAGTTTGTAGAGACCTAACTGATTGTTTTCTACTGTATAGACAAGCGAATAATCGTTATTTCTCACCGTATAAGAGAATTGGCTTAAGTCCTCAGTGTTGGGGTTATGCGGGTAATCGTCTGACTGATGACGGACAAATTTGTGGTAGTTATCCCAGAATGGAATATTTTCCTCATCAAACCAGTGAGAATAAGAGGTTATCCAGGTCAGATTTTTATGTGGCTCGCCTTGTTTCTTATCTTGCAACCAGGGCAGCAAGGAAACGCCATCCAGCTTAAGGTCTTTTGGAATGCTGATATCGGCTGCATCAAGAGCTGTCGGGTAGAAATCCATTGCGGAAATCAGCTTGTCATAATTACCGGGTTGAAGTTTTCCTTTCCACCACATAAACATTGGGGTGTGAGTACCGCCAGGATAGGTCTGACTCTTATAGCCTTTTTGCGCCCCGTTCAGCGGCAGAGGACCATCGATAACCGCACCATTATCGGAGGTAAAGAGAATAATAGTATTGTCATACTGTCCGTTTTTCTTCAGTTGTTCGAGAATGCGTTTTACACCCTGATCAACAGAATAAACGGAAGCGTAGTAGTTATCTGCCGTTTGACTACCGGTATTAAATTGCTTCTGATATTGCTCCGGTGCAGGATTATCATTTGGCAGGTGCGGAGCATTATAAGCCAGGTAAAGCATAAAAGGCTGGTCAAGTGTTTTGGCACGATCAACAACGCCAATTGCCTCATCGGTTAACTGATCGCTGATATAACCTTTTGCGGGGACGCGTTCACGATTTTTGAACAGTGAAGGGGAGTTGTAATATGCCGTTCCTGCAGCGTGGAATCCCATAAAGTAATCAAAGCCACGGTTTTGAGGTTGCCATTCTTCCGCAGAAAATGTGGTGAAGTTGTCATGATAGTCACGTGTTTGTTTGTCTTCCGGTACCGGCACATTACTGATTTTTGACAAGTGCCATTTACCTACTGCTGCAGTGTAATAACCATGATTTTGGAATAATTCAGGCAAGAAAGTTTCTGTTAGCGGAATACCATCCTGAGCATCGGTATTGGAATAGACACCAAAGCGGGCGGGCGCTCGACCGGTCATTATTGCGGCGCGGGAGGGGCCGGAAACACCGTGCGCCACATAGCCGTTAGTAAAACGTACGCCTTCATCCATTAATGAAAGGAGCGTCGGCGTTGATTTTTGCGCAGCTTCAATGGCTTTATCTATCCCTATTTTGTAGGTATCGACAACTTCACGATTTTCCATTGTTTTTGGGTCAAAAGATCCCTTATCAAAAGGAAGTTGTCCATAACCAAGATCATCCATGGTCAGTACGATAATATTTGGCTTTCCTTTGGTACTGTATTCAGTCGGCGTAAAGTCTGAGAAAGCAACGTTTGTTTTGGTTGCTTTCAGCTTTACATCATCTGCCGCATGAGCAGCAAATGCAGCCATACCAGATGCCAGTATCAAAGATATCGAGGTACTTACGACACTTTTCTTTAATGCAGACTTCATAAATGTTCCTCTTCTTATTGTACTTAATTCCAAAGTAATTTTACGAAGAGAAATAAGTGGATGTAAGTGAAGTTAGTCACATAAAGAGATAGCAGATTTAGCTAAAAAAAGGGAAATAACAGTCCATAAAGCGTTGACATTACTTTCTGTTCTACTAAGTAATTTCTCGCCGATAAACAACTAATCTATTGATATTTAATAAATTATTGTATTTTACTGACAAAATGCCGAATTGAGATCATAAATAATCATGCAACAGGTTATGCAAATGCATAAATATGTGATGAATGTCACTTATTTATTTCAATAAATATATCGCCTAAAAACAACGCGGGGCAAGGAATGGCTGCCCCATTTAATTCTTACGTAGCGTGTGTGGTTGACTACCCGTTAGCAAATAATCAAATAGCTAAAGCACTCATCGTGTTGTCCGTGTTCATACCGGTGTGCCTTTGACAACGGTACTCCTTAGAAACTCTCTTCGGACTGTTGCCGAAATGTTTGCGGAACGCATAAATAAAATAAGATGTACTGGCATAACCACATTGTTCGGCAATTTTATTGACTGAACCTTCTACGCGTATCAAATTTTTTGCGTGCTGCATTCTGGCATCTAATAGAATCTGTGAGAATGTCGTTTGCTCTTGCTTTAGTTTTTTCTTCAACAGGCTTTCACTGATGTACAGGCAGTCACAAATATCTTTCAGCTTCCATGGGTGCGCCAGCTTCATGTTGACAATATTTCTCACTTTCCCGGAAACGGATAGCACACCGTTAGTTAATAGTGTAATGAAACCTTTGCATGCGGCAAAAATAGACAGGCAAGAAAAAAGCAAAAGTTCTGAAAAATTATGATGATTGCGTTCTTCCGAGTTGAGATAAGCAATCATTTCATTAAGCAATCCAGTCGGTACATTTGAAGCACGTAAAAACTTCGCAGGAACAGGCACCGTCACTGTCTGGATGTTAGTGCATTGTAGATATTTTTTAATGGTATTTTCATTAAATCCGATTTCTTTAAAATGCCGCTCATAAGGTTCAAAATGTGTACGAACAGCGTTATCTACCATCAGGATCTCGCCGTCAGAGAAGGCGTAATCTTTATCTAAAATGTTAGCGTTGAAAGCATGATGAACAAATATAACAGAACAAACGAGCGACATTTTATCTCCTTAAAACAATAAAGTTTTATCGATACTTTTTTAACATTTCATATTTATAATTCGCTGTTTATTTTCAGTCTTGCAAACTATTGATAATGAAATGTGTAAGATCTCTTGCAATGCGACCCATTTCTGAAATACCCAGCTGATCAATTGCCGAAAAAATGGCTATCAACGTAAGGGTCAGTAATAAGACAACCACAATTACAGACATGATTTCTTTATAGTTGTCTCTTTGCGTGATTTTGTTTTTCACTGTGGTCGCATGCATTTCAAATATGTTTATTTAGCGGATAACGTTGAAAATCGTTAATCAGTATGCTTAATATAACAGGCTTGAGAAAAGAGGAAATAGGACTGGTACTTCAGTACTGAGCGGAGTTTCTTACAGCTGTAGGCAGAAGTTTATATCTTATAGTATGTAGTTTAATTTAATCCATGTGAGCAAATTGCGCGATAATAGTCAATGAGGTATTCTTCTGCTGTGCGGATGACAGCAGAAGAAATGAGAAGAGGCATTAATTTGATGGTTCTAATTCAACCGGAATACTTTTATAGCCAGGAATGCCACTTAATGGATCGTGGTTATCAAGTGTTAGCATGTGATTCGATTCTGGAAAATAGGTCACCAGTGAGCGGTCAGCCATAGGGTAAATGACCACTTTTAATCTATCCATGCGGCGTGAGCTGCGCTTACCGTCTGGCGTAAGCGCAATAAGATTAACTCTTTCGCCGTTTTTTACACGGCAAATTTTAGCTTGTTTAGCACTCATAAAGACCACATCTCGTTGACCGAATACCCCTCGATAGCGATCATCCATACCATAAATCGTCGTGTTGTACTGATCGTGGCTGCGTACTGTCGCCATGACCAGCTTACTGTTAAACGCTGAAGAGGGATCTTCTAACAGCCCTTTGCTGGTAATGAAATTAGCCTTACCTGACTGAGTCATCCAGCGCCTTTCAGCAGCAGCGTTTATCAGGTGAAAACCACCAGGATGTCGGATGCGCTGGTTATAATCGGCGAACTCTGGCAGCACAGCTTCAATGTCATTGCGAATGCGATCATAATCTTCCACCAGATACTCCCAGGCTACCACGCTCTGGGGTAGTGCTGCCTGCGCGATTCCCGCGACCACTGCACACTCTGATTTCAGCATTACACCGGCGGGTTTTAACACGCCACGCGAGGCATGAATCATCGACATTGAATCCTCAACGGTTACCGCCTGCGCACCGCTTTTTTGCATGTCAATCTCGCTACGTCCCAGAACCGGCAGAATATAGCTATGCCGTGCGGTCAGCAGATGAGAGCGGTTAAGCTTAGTGGCTACGTGTACCGCCAGATCTAATTGCGTTAACGGTACAGCGCTCGCTTCCCGATCTGGCATTGCCAGTGCAAAGTTGCCCCCCATGCAGATCAATGCTCGAGCCTGCCCTGAACATATTGCTTGCATGCTGGCAATTGCAGCATGTCCAGGTGCTTGAGGTGGAGTGAAGCCATAGCGCTCACCCAGGCGAGCCAGAAACTCTGCAGACGGTTTCTCGGTGATACCGACGGTTCGGTCGCCCTGTACATTAGAGTGGCCACGTAGTGGGCAGATACCCGCACCAGGCTTGCCAATGTTACCTTTCATCAACAGCAGATTGACCAGTTGCTGTACATTCTGGGTACCATGTTCGTGCTGAGTGATCCCCATTCCGTAACAGATAATGGTGCGTTCGGCAGCGGCATATGCATCAGCCAGTTCGGCGATTTGTGTCTGACTTAGTCCAGAAATACGTTCGATATCTTTCCACTCGGAATTGAGAACGTCACGGCGTAGCTCGTCAAAGCCGACGGTATGCGTTTGAATAAATTCGTCATCCAGCAATGAGGGCCGACCTGCGGCACTTGCAGCATCATCGCGCTCAATTAACAGGCGCATCATCCCCTTGAGCAACGCCATATCGCCACCAATGCGCACGTTGTAGTAGGCACTGGCCAACTGAGTCTCAGAGTTCGTCAGCATTTCAAACGGGTTTTGCGGTGCGGTAAATCGCTCCAGGCCACGTTCCTGTAGAGGATTGATGGCGATCATTTTCGCTCCCCGTTTCACTAAAGCGCGCAACGAAGTCAGCATGCGAGGGTGGTTTGTACCAGGGTTATGCCCAATGCAAATGACTAAATCGCACTTCTCAAAGTCTTCCAGCAACACGGTCCCTTTACCTACACCGATACTCGCTGCCAAACCCACGCTTGTCGGTTCATGGCACATGTTGGAGCAGTCGGGAAAGTTATTGCTCCCGTATTCACGGGCAAAAAGCTGATAAAGAAAGGCAGCCTCATTGGAAGTGCGGCCCGAAGTATAGAATTCAACCTGATTGGGATCACTATAGCTTTGAAGGCGTGCGCCAATTTCATCGAAAGCTTGTTGCCAGCTTAATGGCTTGTAACAGTCGCTGACGGCATCATATTTCAAAGGCTGAGTGAGTCGCCCCGCAGCCTCAAGCTCGTGGTCTCCCCAGGTAAGTAATGATTGAACCGTATTCTCAGCAAAGAAAGAGGCGTTTACCTGCTTATCCGTGACTTCCCAGGCGATTGCTTTTGCGCCGTTTTCACAAATGTCGAATGACGCACTGTGCTTAGGATCTGGCCATGCACAACCCGGACAGTCAAAGCCCTCTGGCTTATTCATGTCAAACATGGCAATAACATCCTGGCGTATATCCATCTGCTTACGTACTGCATTCGCTACGGATTTAACAGCACCCCAACCACCGGCAGCTCCCTGGTAGGATTCAATTTTTATCTTCATCTACTTATCCTGTGTGGAAATGAATTATTAGGATTTGTAATAGCGATGATGCACAGTACATACAAAGGGATTATCGCCAACATGGATATATAAGAGTAGGGGACTACTCTCTTTCTATTTTTAATCTATTATCGTTAAACAATAGATTAAATACGATAAGGTAAGCATCATCTCTCATAGTGTTTAAATTAACATATTTTTTAATATAAAAAATAAGACTCTGGCTTCAATTGTGCGCGGATTTTCTTACAGGTGTAGGATAATAGCCTTCACAAAATAATTATCCGCGCAATTTTCGTGAATGGAGCGCATAGACCAATGTCAAAATCACAATTATTCATAGATAAAAGTGACACCAATGACTGACTGGACGGTTCCGGCTGAAACCTTGTTTCCTGTTTGTCCATAGGTTGCGCTTAAACCCAGAGGTACTTTGCTTTTATTTACTGTCCCCAGGGAGATATTTTCTCCCGTAGCCAGTATTTTTCCATTACGCATCAGAGAGACACCCACTCCCGATGCTTTTGTTGCATCAGGTGCTGTGTTAGCAAACACTTGTCGGGCACTGTCAGTGGTGGCACCCGAAAGATAAAATGAGAGCTTTTGTTCGCTTGAGCAATATACGCCAAGGGGGATTTCTGCGCTTCCAGGAAAGTCCGGGAGATTCACGGTGACATTACGACTATCAACAGTGCAGCCGCCTGTTGGCATAACAACACTGTTATTTGAAATAATATTCCACGTAAAATTACGCGGATTTCCGCTTCCTAACGTGGCAATTTTATACATATGAATACGGGCAATAACTTCCCCGGCTTTTATGACAACTCCACCGGCCGCCCCGACTGGGGTAATATAGAGTTTTAACGGTAATGGCATCGGTGTCTTATCACCAATATCCAATACGTTGGTATTTGTCGTCAACGGGAAGGGGTAGGTCACATTATTCCAGTACAGCGATCCTTTATATGACTGTAGAGAGCCTGCGAAAGCTGAGCCTTGTACCAGGTTTATATGATCAGTGTCGTACCAGCCGCCGTAATCATTCCAGCAACTTATATGCTGAGACAAGTCTACAACCAGATTCTGGCCCGGCTGTATTACAGGGTCGAGATTAACATAAACAGAGGTTGTACCAGCTCCAATACTTGACCCGCCATCGACATTACAACTGAAGGCAAAAACTTTGCCTGCCATTAATAGAAGATAAATACCGAACAGGACCTTTATACTGATTGTTTTACCCATGATATATCCTAAGGTTAAAAAATTGATTTAAAAAGAAGGCTAAGAAAATCGAATCGACGTTATTGCCAGGTGTAGATCACATTGATTAGCGCCTCGATCGTTCCCTGGCTTGCGTTTCCATTCACCGTGATAGCTCTTGCCTTAAGTGGAAACTGTGCATTACGAGTGATCTCATCAACAATAACCGTTTTGCTATCGCCATTTTTTAACGTCGCATCCTGGTCATCCCTAAGCTCTATCTGAATATTTTCGGCAGTACCTTCATTTTTGTAATAACCCGTATTGTCAGTTGAACCTGTCACGATTGCCGTCACTGCACTTGTTTCAGCCGGACAATCGGTTAATGACAAAGTAATATTGTGCCAGCCAGATGCAGAACCAGGTTGTTGCAGATTGCGCGTATAAAGATCCCCGAGATTAACGTTAGCTTCTTTGGTTTGAATAGTGCAGGGTTTAGCGACTACCCGACCATTAACAGTGATAGTGACATCGGCGGCCTGGAGAGTTGCTGTGAATAACGCGCAAAACGTAGCTAACAGGAACCTCTTGTGAAGTCTTTTCATATCTGACTCTGATTATTGAAATTCAAGGGTAAAGGTTGCCGAAGCCCTCACCAGTCCCGGATTGACGGACTTCTGAGTTGACTTCAGACGAGCGGAGTAAGGCAAAATATTGTTCTGTTCTGGTACCAGTGGGATCCACTGCATCCCGGCATGAAGGTCATTCAGTTTCACCGGACGCATATTTCCGTCCAGTATTTCTATACCTAAACCGGAGGCCGTATTGCTTCCCTCATCCAGTTTCAACAGAGTATTATTTTCTGCATCCTCAATACCGTTAAATGCAACCCGAACCCCCGTTGTCCCTTTGCTGCATTCACTTAACGTAATCTGAAAAGGGACGGCTGGACTTGTGCTACCGGTCGTTGGAAATTGTCTGGCACTGTTTTTTTGGAGATCTACGGTAAAATTAAGCGAATCCGATGAGACTGTGCAGCCATAATCGAGGACGCGCCCGCTAATTTTAATAACGCTATCTGCGGATAAAGCAGAATAGGTGGTTAACCCCAGACATAAACCGAGGAAAATAACGTTATTGTATTTCATAATCTATTGTTCCTTAGCGACAGATTGCTGTCTGCTGGTTCAGCAAGGTTCCAGGAGAGACTTCAGGAAGCTTGTAATCGACAATACAGTTTGAGTTTTTATCATTGCCCCATGAAACCTGTAATTTCCCTGACTGTGGAAGTCCAGTCAGATAAACCTGACCATTTTCCGCGACAATGCTGCCATTTTTATTCTCTCCGTGAGTGACAATTGCACCGAATGGAACGCTTTTATTACCGTACTTCAACGTCATTAATACTTTCCCGCCGATTTGTGCATTAAATGTTGCTCTGGCAATAGCACCGTGAGTTGGGATGACAGTGACTACGGTTTCATCCAGTTCAACATTATCTGCAAGGGAATTCGCGTTAAGAGCGACACGATTTTCTCTATATTCTGTCGCAAATGGTAATATTGCATAGCCACGCCAGTCGGTATGAATTCCGGTCTGGTTCTCTATTTTGACATTATCAGCGCCAGGAGCCTTAACCAGAACCATTGTGTCGCCCAGCGGCTGTCCAAAGGTGATGCCATCAGCATGAGCAATAATCCCACCACTCATTCCGTAATAGATCTGGCTGCTGTCACCACTCCGACTGTAACCGACATTCGTATTACCGTAAGCTCCACGATAATTAAGAGAACTGTAACCACTGGTGCCAGACGATGTATTACCTCCGTGGGTGTTACCGACCTGAACGCTATAATTCAGGTTATTATCCGGCAGCAGAGTGCCATAAACCCCCGATAGATTGGTCATGCCGCCTTTCAAATCGTTTGACATACTGTAACTGGCGTTTGAATTACGAAATGCCGACTGACTGTCTGTACGCATCCAATGACTGAAGGGAACATTAAGCGTAAAAGCGAGTAAATGATCCCGATCGTTTTGCCATATATTATTGGAATAGCTGTAATTCAGTGAAGTCGTAATATCACCAAACGGCACATTTAATCCAAATGATATTTGCTGGTCGCTGCGTGACGTGTTCCAGTAACTTTGGCGACTGGCACTGAAAAATGTCGTACCGTAATTTCCAAGCTGCTGAGAGATGCTTATTTGTTCCTGACCACGCTTACTGTAGAACAGATTAAAATAATCAATAAATTGTGTCTGCTCATTGCTGTCTCCGGTAGGAGGCTTGACGGTGTAACCACTCATTCGACTGTAGGCACTGTCGGATAAGTTATAAAAACCTTGCGTAGAATAGCGATATCCTGCGACCTGGATATTGGTTCCTGTCTGGTAGAAGGATTTGCTGTAGACGGATTTAACCGATTGCCCACTGTGACGGGTGCCATCTGCAAGTGTCGTATTGGCCTGCGTGATATCGAAAGAAAAGGCACCAAAAAGTCCTAAATCTTTCCCAATACCAAGGTTGAAGGCCTGATAATCTTCTGCAATTTGCATTCCGCCATAAGGTGTCCAGTTTCCTTCCAGACCATGCATCAAGCTACCTTGTATGAACTTGGGAGAGCTTTGCAGGTTATTTCCACTACGATATTCCCCCATGGCAAGCGCATAACGCGTATATCCAGCACGTTGGAGAACCGGAACAGACGAATAAGGAACATATAATGTCTGAATACTGCCGTCTGCCTCTTTTATGGTTACTTGCAGATCACCACCATTGGTCGCAGAGTTGATATCATCAATAGTAAAAGGGCCGGGTGGAACAGTAGTCTGATAAACATCGTATCCGTTCTGTTTTACACTCACTTGTGCGGTTCCACGGGCAATACCATGAATCACAGGAGCGAAACCATGTTGGCTATCGGGCAACATCGCTTCTGTTGAATTTATTTTGAGGCCACGAAAGTTCACACTATCAAAAATATCGCCATCGGTATAACTATCACCTACCGTTAACCGTGAGCGTAAGGGAATAATGTCACGTTCAGCCGACGTATTGATATGCTGCCTGGATTTGCCCCTATATTTCCAGACACCTGTTATCACTTAACCCATTACTGGCTTGCTGCCGTAGATATTCCCGTGGCGAGCGATAACCCAGTGCACTATGCGGATGCCAT
>NZ_JBJQJA010000023.1:0-48420 GCF_046487665.1 Escherichia sp. WS1152
TTAAAAACCATAACGGGTTCATTATCTTCGTCTGTCAGCGGATTGAATGGCGTTATATTTTCGGTACGAATACCGGTCAGCCACTGAAAAATGCCTGCGAAATTACGGGCATTGATTTTCCTGCTGACGGACTGATGAGACGTGATGTCACTGGCGGTAATAATCAGGGGAACGCTGTAGCCCCCCTGCACATGACCATCATGATGAACAGGATTAGCACTGTCGCTGACCGACAGCCCAAGGCCAGAAAAGTAAAGCATGGCGAAATGACGTGAGTACCGGCGAAGGATACCATCAAGCTGGCCAAGAAAGTTATCCAGTTTACTGATGCTGGCGAGGTAACAGGCAATTTTTCGGGGATACTGCTCCAGGTAATTATTCGGCCAGGAGTTAAGGCTGTCACACGGATTTGGATGAGAACCCATCATGTGCAGGAAAATTATCTTCGGAGAGGATGTATCCGCCAGCGCACGTTCTGTTTCCTGTAACAACAGTTTGTCATCTGTTTTACGGGAAGCGAAGCTGCCTTTCTTGAGGAAAGCGGTATGCTCCGCATCAGAAGCAATAACAGAGATGCGTGTGTCATACTCCCCCAGTTTTCCCTGATTGGATATCCACTATGTGCTGTATCCTGCTTTTGCTGCCAGCGCCACCACGTTGTTGTCGGAATCAGGGGGCTGCTCATAGTCATAAATCAGTGTCCGGCTCAGGGAAGGCACAGTACTGGAGGCTGTCGAGTTATAACCGTCAATAAATAAACCGGGTGCCATATTCAGCCACGGTGTGGTTGATACGGGATAGCCATACGCTGTCATATAATTCCTGCGCACACTCTCACTAGTGACAATAACAATCGTGTCATATAACGGTGCTCCCAGCAGGATTTTCCAGCTGTCAGCCCCGTGCTGACTCAGTTGTTCATAACGCTGCATTTTACGCAATGTGTCAGTTGTCCCCACAATTGTTCCTTTAACCATCCGCAATGGCCAGCTGTTTACAGATCATAATACGAATAGCAGCAGAGCCAGCCAGTTACGGTGGTCGCGATGGCGTGTCTGACAGAAAATCACCATGAATACCAGAATCGCGGCACTGACCAGAAAATGATAAATAGGAATCATCACGGTAAACTCCGTTGCCTCATCAGTTGTGGTCTACAGCAACATCCACCATTAAACCGCCAACACAGACTGTTCCGCGTTAAACGAGTGCGGCGGTACTTTCAGCCCGGAAACCTGGGGAGCGCGCTCGCAGGCATCAGTCTGTTATTTGTTGAAGAGGTTATTTCCTGCTCTTGTGAATGGAGTTACCGAGATAATGATTGGGTCGAAAGACTCGGCACGCCCTTTTTTTATGTAAATTCCATAGGCTTAAGCGATGTAAAACGTTTACATTTGCTGGAGTCTTTTTATTGACAGATAGTTAACATCTTTGTGATAAACATCACATATGCAAATTTTCATAATAACGAAAACAAAATACAGAATAACACTTCCTCCCTCGAAATATTACATTACCCTAACGATAAAACCGGGCGAGTAACAAATATGAAAGTTTATAATTTTGATAAAGTTATTTCACGCGACGGAACCTATAGCGCTAAATATAATAACAAGGGGCGTGACATCATTCCCCTGTCTGTAGCTGATATGGATATTCCTGTAGCTGATTTTATAGTTTCTGAATTATCTGTCGCAAATCAGAAAGGTATCTACGGTTATACATTATTAAGTGATGACTGGCAGCAAGTGGCAGCACAGTGGTATCAACGCCATTACTCGTGGAAGGTCAACCCTGAACACATTGTTTTTTGCCCACGGGTAGTACAGGCCGTCTCATTATTTATCCAGAACTTTACCCAACCGGGAGATGCTATTGTCAGCCTGGCACCAGCCTATCATCCTATTAGTCATGCAGTTGAAGTCAACCATCGAGTATTGCTGGAAAGTGCGTTACTTTATCGTGACCACCACTATGAAATAGACTTTGCGGATCTCGAAGATAAGTTTAAAATGGCTTGTTGTTTCATTCTAATATCGCCGCATAATCCAACAGGAACAATCTGGTCAGAAGACAATCTAAGGAAAATAGCTTCATTAGCAGAAAAATATAATGTTTTTATTATTTCTGATGATGTTCATGCAGACTTCAACTTCACCCAAAAACAACATCAAACAATTTCTTCTATAAGCTCATACGTTGCACAAAACTCGTTTATTTGTACATCTCCAGCAAAAACTTTTAATATGGCCGGACTTGAAATCGCAAATATTGTTATTGCTAACGATAAATATCGTGAACAGTTTAAATTAGCTCTTATTGCAGCAGGTATCCATAATCCTGGTTATTTCTCTGTTCCTGCATTTCTCTGTGCTTACCGCCATGGCGATTCTTGGTTAGCAGCATTAAAAGATTATTTGGTCGAAAACAGGAGCTGGGTTCAATCATTCTGCCAAGCTCATTTTCCAGACTGGTTTGTCGCCTCTGGTGGCGGAACTTACATGTTGTGGATCGACTACCGGGCAATGAACATCAGCGAAGAGCAACTACGCCATTGGTTTGTCTCGCTCGCAGGTGTTGAGATGAGCTGGGGATCAGATTTTGGCGATGAAGGACTTGGTTTTTTCCGTGTGAACATAGCCACGCCGAGAAGCAATCTTACACAAGCATTTGAACGGATTTATCAGAGCATCCCCTTCACTACAGGAGTTTCCCTTCATGAATAATAACAATACTCCAAGATCCCCAACTCTGGTGGAATCATTATTACCAATACTAGCGATGATACTATTGCTGGGATTTGGTTATGCGGCATTCGATCTGCCACCTGAGCCATTAATGGTTCTTTCAACCGTCATTGCTGCACTGTTAGTTAAGCGGTTGGGGTATGGCTACAATGCAATCCTTGAATCAATATCGCAGAAAATCGCTAAAACAATGCCTGCTCTGCTAATTTTGATCAGCGTGGGCCTCCTGATTGGGACATGGATGATAGGCGGTACTATTCCGCTGATGATTTATTACGGCCTTATTCTGATAAATCCTTCCATGATCTATGTGACGGCCCTGCTCGTTACTGCCGTCGTTTCTGTATGCACAGGGACATCCTGGGGATCCGCAGGCACCGTCGGTGTTGCGTTTATGGGTGTGGCTATCGGAATGGAGGCTAATCTGGCAGCAACTGCAGGCGCTATTGTGGCAGGGGCTTACTTCGGGGACAAACTGTCTCCCCTTTCTGGTGATACTAACTTAGCCGCAATGGCAGCCCAGATAGATCTCTATGAACACATCGCTCATTTACTTTATACAACCCTTCCTTCATTGATACTGTCAGCCTTTGTTATGACGCTCTATGGGATGAATGGCGAGCTCGGCGGCTCAACCATTCCCGAAAAAATTCAGCTAATCACTGAAGGATTAAAAGGAATTTATCATTTTAATTTATTGTTATTGCTACCCATTGCCATTGTCCTGTACGGTTCGATTACCAAGAAACCAACCATTCCAATTATGCTTGTTTCGGCACTGGTAGCCATGATCAACGCCAGCGTTATTCAGGGGTTCGCACTACACGACATTGTTAAAAGTGCAGTAGACGGATTTAACGTTTCAATGCTTACCGATAAAGATGTTAATCCGCTATTAGGTAATTTGTTAAACCGCGGTGGCATGAACTCGATGATGAGTACGTTGCTTATTTGTTTCTGCGCCCTTTCATTTGCAGGAACATTAGCCTTGAGCGGCGCTTTAGAAGTCATCGTCCATAATCTGCTCAAATTAGTTCATTCCACAGGAACCATGATTCTTGCGACTATTGCCTGTGGTTTAACAATGATTAGCGTGACCTGTAATGGTCAGATATCAATCCTGATTCCGATTGAAATGCTACGAAGTGCTTATATTGAGCGCGGCCTACATCCAAAAAATCTGGCAAGGACTGTAGAAGACTCTGCCACCATATTTGAACCAATTCTGCCCTGGACTGCCGCGGGTGCCTACATGGCAGGTACACTTGGCGTTGCTACATTAAGCTATCTTCCGTGGGCTATTCTCTGCTGGAGTGGCATTTTCTTTGCGACGCTGTGGGGGTTCACAGGCTTTGGTATCGCTCGACTGTCCAAAGAAAAGCAGCAACAGCTCATGATGGAAACCATAAATGAAAGCAAATAGAATCGGCCTGATTAATATATTTGATAGTAATTAACCACGTCTACACGCCGCCCCCGATTGCGGCGTGATGTCTGTTACTCTCGCTTCATCCGTTTGGAATTGCACAACCACAGGGTGATCACCAGTAGCAGGAACGCCGCAGTACATCCATAGACGCTTTATGATCGACGATGATTAATCACACAACCGTGGTGATCCCGATATAGACAATAGTCACCGAATTTCAGGCCAGCGAACTTAAGACGGGGTTTATCTTTGGAATCGGAGGAGTCTTGAGATTCAGCAAGGAGGCCTTTGAATTCATGTTCCTACTGATCGAACCCAGTGCTGACGAGTCAGTACAGATTTTTATTGACGTTGATTGTCGGTAAGGATAGCCGTTGCAGTTAATCGTTCAGGTAAATGTTTATTCGACAAAGCATTGAACTGCCCGTTGACGGACTTCGGGGGAAAAACGTGTTTTTTTAGTCATCCTGTTTGCCTCTTTCTCAGAGAGTTTAGTCTCCAGGATTTCCGGGGCGGTTCAGATATGCCAATATAGGTGCACCAGTGAAAAGCTCCTGAATTCATATGCAACTCCGTGCAACTGGTTGTTGACCAGAGTTACACCAAGCTATTGATGTCGCCTTTCCACGATGACAAGATGGGGCAAACAACTGCGTGATGCTCGTAAGGACAAAACACCAAAAACCTCTCCAATAACACCGAAACAAACGTGGCAATATTTTGTTGATCACTACACTTTTTCATACTTTCGTATTGTTTTTTGTATTGGGATGAGGCAAATTATGACTCTAATAAATCTCGAAGGGACATTTACCAGTCAGGAACTGACGACCTTTTCTATACTCACTAATTTTTGCAGGATATTATCTAAATATAGATAGTCAGGATATTGATAGTAAACAATTAGGTATATGATCATGAAAAAACGCATTGACTTAGAGAAAATAATTGAGACTTTTTTATATTACACAAAAATAAATACGACATCGGTTGATGGTAGCAAGGAGCTTCCAAGCTGTAAAAATCAATATAAACTGGCAGAATATGTTGTAAATCAATTTTCTGATGTTCCAGAGGTACAAACAAGCATAAAAGAAAATGCTATTGCCACAATTCATTTACCCGCTAATATTCCTGATGCACCTTCTATCGTATTCTTTGCACACCTTGATACAGCTCCGGACCACAGTACAGATACACATGCTTTCCGAGTGAAAAAGTATAACGGAGGTGCTATACCGTTTGCAGGGAGTGTGGAAAAACTATCCCCACAGGATAATCCAGAACTACTCAACTATATCGGTCAGGATATTATTGTAACTGATGGCACCAGCTTGCTGGGGGCTGACGACAAAGCTGCCATTGCAGCAGGTGTTGAAGCTCTCAAATATATGATTAATACACCCTCCTTTTCTCATGGTGATATTCGTCTTGTTCTTTTGCCTGATGAGGAGACCGGTATCAGAGGGGCAAAAGCGCTTGATGTTGGTGAACTGAATTCTGATTTTGGTATCTGTCTCGACTGTTGTGAGATTGGAGAATATGTTGTTGAAAACTGGTATGCAGGTAGTGCACGAATTACAGTTCGTGGTGTTACAGCACATCCAATGAGTGCTAAAGGTAAGCTTGTTAATGCGTTGTGTATAGCAACGGAAATTATCGCCGCATTACCTGAAAAAGAAAGGCCTGAGCATACTGAAAAACGGGAAGGATATTATTGGGTCCATAATCTCCATGGTGATACAGCCAGCGCCACGCTTGATATTGCTATTCGGGACTTTGAGTTAACAGGATATAAACAACGTAAAGCCGTACTCGAGAACATTGTTAAGAGTATTAATCAGCGCTGGAAGAGTGAAAGAATAACATTAGTGTTAACCGATATATATGAAAATGTCAAACCAGCGCTTGATAAAACACCTGCAATCTTAGATAACGTTAGAAAGGCAATGCGTAACCTTGGCATTACACCAAAACCACTGATTATGCGCGGTGGTTATGATGGTAGCGTCATCACCCCAAAAGGGCTGCCTACTATTAATATATTTACAGGGGCGCACAATTTTCACTCAACCAGAGAGTTTTTGCCTGTGGAATCCCTGCGTCTTGCCAGTGAAATGCTGCTGGAAATGGTTGAGCTAAGTGTCCCTGAGGTACAAAAATGAAAAAATGGGTCATTGAATTCATTCTTTACACCGTTTATATGGTATTTGGTGCCGCCTGGGCTACGACAGGGGCCGTAATGCCACAAATTATGAGTGATTTTAATGTTGATGTATCACATGCTGCATTGATGTCAAATGTAATTTTATGGGCTAAAATTGTGGGAGCTGTTTGTACTGCAGTCTTTGTTTCCCGGCTCGGCACCCGAAAATCCTATTTTCTTGGATGTATAATGATTGGGAGCTCCTTGCTCATTCCATTTATTAATAACTTTACTTTGTTATTGATTATTCGTTTTCTTGGTGGGCTGGGGGGGGCTATTTGCCTTGTATCACTGGTGCCCACGGTTGCTCGCTTTTTCGATAACAAAATGGCGTCAACATTAAATAGTATAAATTGCACTTCAAATATTATCGGTACAATTATTGCATTGACATTGGCAGGTTATTTATCACTGCTGTTCAACGGGTGGCGTAATCTGTTAGCTATCTATGGAATAATTACGTTAATATTGGGGGTTGTCTGGATAATATGTTTCACGGATGAAGAGCAACAACAGAATAGCCATATATCTATAAGTTATGAACAGCGAATATCTGTATTAAAGGATGTATTGTTTAATCGTATTGTCTGGGGAATGATTATTCAGTATGCTGGGGCAATGATCATGATGATTTTTATGTTCACATTTCTGCCTCTGTACTATGCAAAATATGCTAATCTTCCCCCTGACTCCTGTGCTCACTTGAGTGGCACAGTCAATCAGGTGGGAATTTTACTTGGTGCATTGATGGGGCCGTACTTTAAAAACCGTGGGTATAATTATAAATCATGGCTATTTATTTCCAGTATCTTTATGGCTATTACAACCTTTGCAATGTTATTTGCCACTAATGATATCGTTATATTGGTTTGTTCGTTTTTGACGGGTTCTATTTTTGCCACCTGGTTTGCATTCATCTTCTCCATTCCAAAAGAAGAACAAAAAAATGCGAATACCCAAACTGTTACTTATTCAATGTCCACCTTCTGGGTTTGTACATTTATTTTGGCAACGATAAACAGTCAGTTAATTGGCTGGTCGGTCGATCTAACAGGCGGATTTACACTTGGATTTACCTATGTTTTTGTTCTGATGGTAATATCTCCCGTTATTGCACTATTTGTATTTCCAGGACGGAAACGTTAATTGCATATAATGCTGGCATACTTATGTACCTGCATCTGATTTATCTAATCAGAGCAGGTAATTAAAGGTATGCGGCTCGCCAGAGCTGTATTCTTGACCACCTCCAGGGGAGGTGGTGATTGTTCTGGTAAGGCTATAGCGGCTTTGTTGAATAAATCAGGTTTGGGGATAAGCATCCCTTCAGCTGGTTGCTACCGTCAGGCAATACGCACGCTTTCTGGCATTCCTACCTTCGTCATTTTGTTCAGCGCACGCACCTAACCCCGCCGTGATCTTACCCACCAATAGTGGACACAGGACTAAGTGAGTAAACTCTCAACCAGAGGTGACTCATGACAAAACCAGTATCAATCAGCAAGAAACCCCGTAAACAACATACGCCTGAATTTCGTAACGAAGCCCTGAAACTCGCTGAACGCATCGGTGTGGCCGCCGCAGCCCGTGAACTCAGCCTGTATGAATCTCAGCTTTATGCCTGGCGCAGTAAACAGCAGCAACAAATGAGTTCGTCAGAGCGCGAAAGCGAACTGGCCGCTGAAAATGTCCGCCTTAAACGACAACTGGCGGAGCAGGCTGAGGAACTGGCCATCCTCCAAAAGGCCGCGACATACTTCGCGAAGCGCCTGAAATGAAGTATGTCTTCATCGAAAATCATCGGGCAGAGTTCAGCATCAAAGCGATGTGTCGTGTACTTCGGGTTGCCCGCAGCGGCTGGTATGTCTGGCTCAGGCGTCGTCACCAGATGAGCCTGCGCCAACAGTTTCGGCTCACCTGCGATGCCGCTGTCCATAAGGCATTCTTTGAGGCAAAGCAGCGATACGGTGATCCCCGCCTTGCTGACGAACTGCCGGAGTTCAATATTAAAACCATTGCCGCCAGCCTGCGTCGTCAGGGGCTGCGGGCGAAAGCCAGCCGGAAGTTCAGCCCGGTCAGCTACCGTGCACATGGTCTGCCCGTATTGGAGAATCTGCTGGAGCAGGACTTCAGCGCCAGTGGCCCGAACCAGAAGTGGGCGGGTGACATCACGTACTTGCGTACCGATGAGGGCTGGTTGTATCTCGCAGTAGTCATCGACCTGTGGTCACGCGCCGTCATTGGCTGGTCGATGTCACCGCGAATGACAGCACAACTGGCCTGTGATGCACTGCAAATGGCGTTGTGGCGGAGAAGACGCCCGGAAAGCGTCATTGTTCATACGGACCGTGGTGGTCAATACTGTTCAGGGGATTATCAGGCGCTGCTGAAGCGACACAACCTGCGTGGCAGTATGAGTGCGAAAGGCTACTGTTATGACAATGCCTGTGTGGAAAGCTTCTTTCATTCGCTGAAGGTGGAATGTATCCACGGGGAACGCTTTAGCAGCCGGGAAATAATGCGGGCAACGGTGTTTAATTATATCGAGTGTGATTACAATCGCTGGCGTCGTCACAGTGCCTGTGGCGGTCTCAGCCCGGAACAATTTGAAAACCATAATCTCGCTTAGGGCCGTGTCCACATTACGTGGGTAGGATCAAGTTGCTCGATTACTTAAAAATAACTTTACCTAATTGGTGTAAAAAAATGGGCGCAACAAAGCGCCCCAACAATAGAGTTTCAAATCAATAAAAGGGTAATAAATAACATGAAGTTAAATTGAGAAGAGGCAATAAAATTGCCTCTTCAAAGGTGGCATGAGGGTGCCACCTATATGCGGGCAGTGACATCACTCCCTTCCCGCATATTCTTACCTACCAAAATTAGAATTGGTAGGTCATACCAACAGCAACGATGTTGTCGGTTGCAACCTCAGATGCTTTGGTAAATTCACTTTCATCAATCAGGTTGATCTTGTAGTCAACGAAAGCGGACATATTTTTGTTGAAGTAATAAGTCGCACCTACGTCGATGTATTCAACTAGATCCTGGTTACCGAACGCACCAATATTTTCACCGCGAGAGTGTAGGTAAGCGATGGACGGACGCAAGCCGAAATCAAACTGGTATTGAGCAACAGCTTCAAAGTTTTTCGCTTTGTTTGCGATATGGTCATCACCGAAGACTGTCATATTCTGAGTTTCAGAATAAGTTGCAGCCAGGTAAATGTTGTTTGCATCATATTTCAGGCCCGTAGCCCATACTTCAGCAGTTTTACCAGAGGCATTCAGAGGGCTGTCTTTAGCATAGGATACCTGCCCATCAGTACGGTCAGATTTTGCATAGGTTGCAGCAACGCCAAATCCCTCATAATCGTAAGTAGCTGACAGACCAAAGCCATCACCATTAGATTCAACTTCGTCACGGCCTTTCCAGTTATTCACTTTTGCAGCACTATCATTTTTACCTTGATACTGCAAAGCAAAGTTCAGACCATCAACCAAGCCGAAGAAATCATTGTTACGATAGGTCGCTACGCCAGTAGCACGCTGGGTCATAAATACATCAGTCTGAGTCCAGGTATCTCCACCAAACTCCGGCAGCACGTCAGTCCAAGCGCCAACATCATAAGCTACACCGTAGTTGCGACCATAGTCGAGCGAACCATAATCGCCAAAGCGAAGCCCTGCAAACGCAAGACGAGTTTTATCTTTATCAGAACCTTCAGTTTCAGTACGGTTACCTTTAAATTCGTACTCCCACTGACCAAAACCGGTTAACTGGTCATTAATCTGAGTTTCACCTTTGAAACCCATACGAGCATAAGTTTTATCCCCGTCATCACTAGCTGAAGAAGAGAAGTAATGCTCTGCATTAACTTTGCCGTACAGATCCAGTTTGTTACCGTCTTTGTTATAGATTTCTGCCGCTTGTGCAGACATTGCCATCAGAACAGATGCCGCAACCACAGAAAGTGCCACTGTAATTTTTTTCATTTTTTTGCCCTTTAGATTGAACTTTTCAACAGAAAAGAAGTCACTGCGGACAAATATTTATCTTTTTTGGATTCACGTTTCAAGTTTTGCAAATAAAAACCGAGATATTTTCGTGATCATAATCAAAAAAAAAATATTATAACCAGATTAACTATTAGGAGCATATTAATACACCGGATAAAAATGACTCCAAGGGTGACTACTCCCCGCCCAATCGGGCAAGGCCTTCCCACTTTTCAGGCTGCAACCGTCTGTACGACGGGTTTACGCAGCTCCTCCATAGACAGAGACGACGGGGCCCGCCGCCTTTAATTCCTGTATGTCTTTAAGTTTTATGTTGATTGCCGCATTTATATCCCGGTCATGTTCAACACCGCATTCAGGGCATCGCCAGATCCGTTTTTGAAGCGACATTTTGTAACCACAACAATAGCAGCTTTTCGAACAGACAAACTACTGGTCGATTTTTACCAGATGAACGCCTTTTTCGGCTGCCTTGTACTCCAGTTTGTTGATAAAGCCGTGCCAATCAGCATCACCTAACGCTCTTGCCAGATTGTGTTTGTTATTCATCATGCTGGCTAATTTGCGTCGCAGATTACAGTTGACGTTAATGAGATGACGAGGATTATTGACCTCATTACCATCCGATTTGATGGCATAATCTGTTAATCCCATTTCCACACCAGTAATCTTTTTTTTATTCAGGTACGTGGGTTTCTCTGTGTGGGAATACCGTTATCACAAAGGATTGTTAGTGCCGATCGATAAGAAGTACGGAAACGTTAGACTCACCTCTGTTGCTCCATCATGATAATGGGGCTGTTGGCCCTCGAATCTATCTGTCTATTAGACATCGGCATAAAAACACCATACGCTAAAAACAAAAGACAACAGAAAAATACACATGTATAAAAAATGTAGATTATTCTGTCACTTCAATACTTCCTTTCGTCTAAGATTGCCCGAGACAATTCCCCGCGCAGCACCGTCATTTTTATGTAATACAATGAATTTTATATAAATAACAGGAATGCACCCTACTAATTCCTGTAAAGATCATGACTCCATACAACATTATTTTTAATTTTCTCCAGTTCAAAAAATCTACATGCATCACAAATTACTTTACACATGATAAAGTATAGTTGCCATATGATAAGTCAGTTATCATTCTGTGTAGACAAGGAGAACTGTTATGACGGATTCAATTCCATCAGGTTACAAGCCGCTGACATGTGACACGCTGCCTGGTTATCTCTCGTCCAGACTGACCCCTTCATGCGAACCGGGAGGGTTACCAGAAGAGTGGAAAGTTTCAGAAGTGGGGGACGGAAACCTGAACATGGTGTTTATCGTTAAGGGGACACATAAAACCATCATTGTAAAACAAGCTCTGCCCTGGCTTCGTGCAGGGGGCGAAGGATGGCCTTTATCTCTGAGCCGTGCGGGCTTTGAGTACAACGTCTTATGTCAGGAAGCCAAGTACGCGGGTCACACACTGATTCCCCAGGTCTATTTTTATGACCCGGAAATGGCACTGTTTGCCATGGAGTATTTGACGCCTCACGTAATTCTGCGTAAGGGACTGATTAACGGTAAAAAATTCCCTAAGCTAGCTGAAGATATCGGCAGATTTTTAGCACAGACTCTCTTTAATACGTCTGACATTGGCATGTCAGCAGAACAGAAAAAAGCGCTTACTGCTGAGTTCGCGTTAAATCATGAGCTGTGCAAAATTACGGAAGATCTGATCTTCACAGAGCCCTATTACAACGCGGAACGGAATAACTGGACTTCTCCTGAGCTGGACGATGCCGTCCATAAGGCCTGGGCTGATGTAGAGATGCTCCAGGTTGCCATGCGTTATAAGTACAAATTTATGACAGAAGCGCAGGCATTGTTACATGGTGACCTTCATTCAGGCTCAATCATGGTGACCGACACGGATACCAAAGTGATTGATCCGGAGTTCGGTTTCATGGGACCAATGGCGTTTGATATCGGCAACTATATTGGCAACCTCCTGCTGGCGTTCTTCTCACGCCCTGGGTGGGATGCAAATGAGCAACGTCGCGCTGACTATCAGGAATGGCTACTTCAGCAGATTGTCCACACCTGGTCAGTTTTCACCCGGGAGTTCCGCCAGCTCTGGGACAACAAAACACAGGGTGACGCGTGGCCGACAGAAATGTATCAACAGAACAGGGCCGCTCTTGAGGACGCACAGGATCAGTTTTTTGCCACGCTGCTTGAAGATTCCCTGGTGAATGCCGGCATGGAAATGAATCGCCGGATCATTGGTTTTGCTGGCGTTGCCGAGCTGAAACAGATTGAAAATACAGAGCTTCGCGCAGAATGTGAACGACGTGCATTGACCATGGCGCGCGATCTTATTGTCAATGCCCGCCAGTTTAAAAATATGGACTCCGTCATCCAGTCTGCGAAGGTTAAGTAAGAGGTCATTATGAATATTAAAGGTAAACACTACCGAACGGTCTGGGTTTCCGGGGATGGAAAAGCGGTAGAGATCATCGATCAGACTAAGCTGCCTTTTAAGTTTGAAGTGGTGGCGCTTACCTCTGCGGAAATGGCCGCTGCGGCTATTCAGGAGATGTGGGTTCGTGGCGCCCCGCTTATTGGTGTCGTTGCGGCATATGGTATCGCACTGGGAATGAACCACAATGCCAGTGACGTAGGTCTGCAGCGTTACTATGACCTTCTTATCAAAACCCGACCAACTGCAATTAACCTCAAATGGGCTCTCGACAGGATGATAGCCACACTGAAGGATCTCTGTGTATCAGAGCGCAAGGATGTGGCCTGGGCGCTGGCGGCAGAAATTGCCGAGGAAGATGTCGCGTTGTGTGAACAAATTGGATTACATGGTGCAGAAGTCATCCGCGAAATAGCCCAGAAAAAATCGGCCGGGAGTGTGGTCAATATCCTGACACATTGTAACGCAGGCTGGCTGGCGACTGTAGACTGGGGAACCGCGCTTTCTCCCATCTATAAAGCGCATGAAAACGGAATCCCTGTTCACGTCTGGGTGGATGAAACGCGGCCACGTAATCAGGGTGGACTCACGGCATTTGAACTGGGTTCACACGGTATTCCTCACACCCTGATTGCCGACAATGCGGGTGGCCACCTGATGCAACACGGTGACGTTGATCTCTGTATAGTGGGGACCGATCGAACCACGGCCAGAGGGGATGTCTGTAATAAAATTGGTACCTATCTTAAGGCGCTGGCGGCCCATGATAACCATGTTCCCTTCTACGTCGCGTTACCTTCTCCCACTATTGACTGGACTATCGAGGACGGAAAAACCATTCCGATTGAGCAACGTGACGGAAAAGAGCAGTCCCATGTCTATGGGATAAATACTCAGGGAGAATTGAGCTGGGTCAATACCGCCCCTGAAGGAACCCGTTGTGGGAACTACGCTTTCGACGTCACGCCTGCCCGATACATTACCGGCCTCATTACTGAACGGGGAGTCTGTGCTGCCAGTAAGTCAGCTCTGGCGGATATGTTTGCTGACCTGAAGAGTAAAGCACTCCAGGACGAGCTGCATTAAAACGACGATCACTTCTGTTAAGGAGCAGTAATGGAAAGGATTAAGTTAGCAGAAAATATCATTTCCATTTGTCGGGAAATGAATGCGTCAGGTCTGAATCAAGGAACATCAGGTAATGTGAGTGCCAGATATACCGGTGGCATGTTGATTACACCGAGTGGGATCGCTTATTCAAAGATGACGCCGGACATGATTGTCTTTGTAGACGATAAGGGAATACCTGAAGCGGGTAAAATACCATCAAGTGAATGGCTATTTCATCTGGCGTGTTATAAAGCCAGACCAGAATTGAATGCTGTCATACATACGCATGCGGTGAATTCCACGGCGGTGGCAATACATAATCATTCAATTCCGGCTATTCATTATATGGTGGCGGTATCGGGGACGGATCATATTCCCTGTATTCCCTATTATACCTTTGGCAGCCCTGAACTGGCCGACAGTGTATCTCAAGGAATCAGAGAAAGTAAGTCCTTACTGATGCAGCACCACGGTATGCTGGCCATGGACGTCACGCTGGAAAAGACGTTGTGGCTGGCGGGTGAAACTGAGACGCTGGCTGATTTATACATCAAATGTGGCGGATTACATCACGATGTTCCCGTTCTGTCTGAAGCCGAAATGACCATCGTTCTTGAAAAATTCAAAACGTATGGTTTGAAAGCGTAATTACAGCTTTATTTTAATTAATAACATATAACAGCCATTCGAGGAATGGCTGTTATGCCCTCTGTCCACAACGATTGATTGTAACTACCACAAGGAGTTATTTATGTTTATCGTGGAATCGTATGCTGTCGCCATAATAATGTGTTTTATTACCATGATTTGCTGGGGTTCATGGGCGAATACAACTAAACTTGTCAGTAATAAAAAATGGGAGTTCCCTCTATTCTATTGGGATTATTCAATTGGATTATTGCTGTGTTCTTTGTTATTTGCCTTCACTCTGGGTTCTATGGGCGAAGCCGGTCGCAGCTTTATACCTGATATTCAGCAGGCGAGCAGCAGTAGTCTGATGTCGGCAATACTGGCAGGGATTATCTTCAATATTTCCAATATTCTTCTGGTGGCTTCTATTAATCTTGCCGGTATGGCGGTAGCTTTTCCTGTGGGGGTGGGGCTGGCACTGGCTCTGGGTGTGATCACCACCTATATCGGCAATCCGCAGGGCGATCCGCTCATTCTGTTCCTCGGTGTCGCCTGCGTTGTGATCGCCATTATTTTTACCGCGATAGCCTATGGCCGTGTCACGCAGGAGGCGGATAAATCTCGCCGTAACAAAGGCCTCATCACTGCCATTCTTGCGGGTATCATCATGGGATGGTTTTTCCGCTTCCTGGCGGACTCCATGTCTGACAATTTCAGCCAGCCTGCCAGCGGTCTGATGACGCCGTACTCAGCACTTGTTCTGTTTGCAGTGGGGCTGTTTTTGTCGAACTTTGTCCTTAACACGCTGGTCATGAAAAAGCCTATTTCAGGAGAACCGGTCAACAGGAAAATGTATTTTTCCGGGAGTTTACGGGATCATGTTTGCGGCTGGCTGGGCGGTATGATTTGGTGTGTCGGTCTGGCATTCAGTTTGATTGCGTCTGGTCAGGCGGGTTATGCCATTTCCTACGGTCTGGGACAGGGTGCCACAATGATTGCCGTGATCTGGGGAGTCTTCATCTGGAGAGAATTTGCCAGTGCGCCAGCCGGAACCAATAAACTGCTGCTGACTATGTTTATTTCATACATTGTGGGTATTGTTCTTATTATCGCCGCTAATCAATAAAATCCTGCCCCATATCCACATGGGGCAGTTGTTCATTCTTTTAGTGTGGTAATTCACACGCCAGCAAAAACTCTGCCGTTCCTTCATCAACAATCAGGTCAGTGACATATCCTCCCAGCAAGGCACCCAACGTTGCGTCATAGCCTCTTTCGCCACCAGCAAGAAAGATCTTCCGTTCAATCTGCCTTAACTGAGCCAGACTGATTCCCAGAATACGCTGGTCAACATCAGCCACGACGGGCATCCCTTCCTTGTCATAGAAGCGGCCACAAATGACACCTACTGCGCCTAAATCTCGATACGTCTGCATTTCCTTCTTATTCAGCACGCCCAC
This sequence comes from Escherichia sp. WS1152, assembly GCF_046487665.1. Lineage (NCBI taxonomy): Bacteria > Pseudomonadati > Pseudomonadota > Gammaproteobacteria > Enterobacterales > Enterobacteriaceae > Escherichia > Escherichia sp. WS1152. The sequence continues at coordinate 16,075 of NZ_JBJQJA010000023.1, forward strand.
CCGAATCAGGGGATTTTCATCAAGCGTGTTACCCACGACAAAAAAGGCTTTCGTACAGCGAGTCAGAACGTCAAAATTCGATCGAATAATAGGCTCTGCCTGTAACTCCATGGCCAGTCTGGCGCTTGATACCACGGCGGGCACGTGCAGCGAAGCGACACGGCCTGAAAGCTTGTAGGCGATTTGCGATGAGGATTCAATGATCGTCAGGTCTGGCTGAGATGGCATGGAACCGAGCATCTGTATAACGGTGACATTTTTACATGACTTCGGCGTCATGGTTTTGCTCATCTGATGGATTGTTCTTCCCCAGGCAACCCCCAGCACATCACCATTCTCAATCACCTGATTCAGATACATGCCACCGGCACGTGAAAGGCGAGTCCGCATCAGCTTTGTATCATCACGTTTTCCGGCATGTTCGCCATCCGGCACGATGATCACTCTCAGGAGATTGAATTTATCGCGAATTTGCAAAGCAGCGTCGATAGAGCCAAAGACATTCACATCCAGGTTGATATGAACCAGTCCATTTTCCCGGGCTGTTTGCAGGTATTTGACAACCGTGACGCGGGACACCCCCATGATAGCTGCAACTTCAGTCTGGCTTTTGCCTTCCTGATAGTACAGCCATGTTGCATGAAGTACGGGATCATCATTGAACAGGCTGCTGTTTGTTTGATCTCTATCCACTTTTGTATACCTGTATTAAACCGGGGAAATGCTCATCTTAACCCTGTTTACCCGGAGAGTTGATGCAGATTGCCAGTGGCATGATTTTATACAGATATTTTATTCTTTTACATGAAATAAACCAGCATACCATTTGAGCGATCTCCCGCTGTTCCCCCATACTGTAAAGCCGGAGACATGCTCCGGCTTTACAGTATTACTGAGAGTACACTCAACAAGCATAATCGACGGTTCAATATCGCCCCTTTTTGATCGCCAGCGATTCGTCACCGTGCAGACGGTTGCCGTCACTCACTAAATTATGGGGGACAGTGAACAACAGGTTGGCTCACTGGCAAGAACCCGATTATAAAACTAAGCTGGCGAGCAGAATAAAAATCAGCCCACTGATGGATAAGAGTGTGGACATCAGCGTCCAGGATAACAGCGTTTCTTTGGTGGTCAGGCCAAAAAAGTCTTTAATCATCCAGAAACTGGCATCGTTAACGTGAGAACAAATACAGGATCCGGCACCGGTAGCCAGCGTAATCAAGGCCAGGTTGGTATTGGGATGTACTGCCAACAATGGGATGACCAGACCGGCGGTAGAGATCGCCGCGACGGTGGCTGAACCCAGACAAATACGCAGGAATGCGGCCACGCCCCAGGCCATCAGGATCGGGTTAATATCCATACCCGAAACCAGGGTGGAAATATACTGACCAACGCCAGAGTCGATGAGAACTTGCTTGAATGCACCACCACCACCGATAATCAGCAGCAGACCGGCAATACCCGCGATAGCTTTTCCGCAAGAATCCATCAGGTCAGGGATTGTTTTCCCGCGCCCCAGGCCCATGGTATAGATCGCGAACAGCAGTGAAATCAGCATGGCGATCGTCGAATTACCTAAGAACAGTAGCACGTTGTAGAATAAGCCTGAATCCGCGGCACTTTTGGCATGAGTCATCTGGATGATGGTGACAACCGCCATCAGGATCACCGGCAGCATTGCCGTGAGAAAACTGATCCCAAAGCCAGGCATTTCGCTTTCGCTGAACCGGCGGGTCGCGCCGAGAGAGGCTATATTCCCCTCTTTTTTAAAGGCTTCCGGAATAATGCGCTGGCAGAATTTATTCAATACCGGGCCGCAAAGAATAAAGGTTGGAATGCCGACAATGATACCGTATATCAGTACCAATCCTACATCAGCACCATATTCTCTGGCGATTACTGTCGGGCCGGGGTGCGGCGGCAAAAAACCGTGTGCGACCAGCAAACCGGAAAGCATCGGCACACACATAAACATCGGTGATATTTTTGCTTCACGGGCAATAGCGAATAAAATAGGTACCAGAAGAATTAAACCGACTTCGAAAAAAAGTGCGATACCGACAATAAACGCCGAACAGACCACTGCCCAGTCAAGTTTATTTTTCCCGAAATAATTCAGCATGGTCAGCGCTATTCGCTGCGCCCCCCCCGCATCGGCCAGCAAGCGACCGAGCATAACACCGAACCCAAATATCAAACCAATATGGCCCAGCGTACCGCCAAGTCCGGATTCGACTGAGGTGACGACTTTACTCAAATCCATACCACTGGCGATGGCGACAGCAATCGAGACAATAATTAACGAAACAAACGTATTAAGCTTAATTTTTATGGTTAAAAGCAGGAGTAAAGCAATCCCTGCCACAACGATAATTAGTGGCATAACGTCCTCTCATCATAGGGTAACGACCCGTCATTATCCGGCTGCGCACAGGATGAATAATGCGTAACCGGATAATTCAGGTGTCTGGATGTTTTTATTTTTGCTTTCAGTTCTTATTCATATAATCGCGCAAGGCCGCGCCGATTTTATTTACATCATAAATACAACCCGTCCATGTCCCGCCGCTTACCGCCTGGAGCATCGCCCAGAGTCGGGTGTCATCGGGCAGCTCAGGATCAGGAAGTAAATCCTGATGACTGGGTCGGGCGTTTAATATTGCGGTGGCCTCCTCCCGTGAGGGTAATGTTTCATCGTTACGGGTTCCGAGGAAATTGACTTCGCCCTGAAGCTCGCGACAATCAATTTTAATTTCAATAATATCTCCGGTGCGTAATTTACCGATTGGCCCTCCGGCCAGTGCTTCTGGCCCTGTGTGGCCGATACAGGCTCCCGTGGAAACACCCGAGAAACGCGCATCGGTGATCAGTGAAACATGCTTGCCATAGGACAGATGTTTCAGGGCGCTGGTGACCTGGTAGGTTTCCTCCATCCCGGTGCCGGAAGGGCCAACGCCGATGATGACCAGAATATCGCCCGCTTTAATCTTCTCGTGCTTGATATCGTAAATCGCGCTTTTCTCGGACAGATAAACCTTCGCCACGCCTTTATGGTAATAGATGCCCCGATCATCAATCACCGAGGGATCGATGGCGGTGGATTTGATAACCGACCCTTCCGGGGCAATATTGCCCACCGGGAAAGTGATCGTTGAGGTCAGGCCGCGCTCCCGTGCCCGCTGTGGCGACATGATCACCTCGTCGGCATCGATCTGCTCCTGTTCGCGCAGAAGCTGTTTGAACCGCTGACGCCGTTCGGAATGCTCCCACCAGTCCAGGTTTTCTTTCAGCGTGCTGCCGGTGACCGTCATCACGTCTTCATGCAGCAATCCCAGACTACGAAGATGCAGCATCACCTCCGGCACACCTCCCGCCATGAAGGCATTCACTGTCGGGTGATAAACCGGACCATTGGGGAGTACGCTTACCAGTCGGGGCACCCGCTTGTTGATGCGGATCCAGTCGTCAACGGTTGGAATATGGCAGCCGGCCTGATGGGCAATCGCCGGAATATGCAGCAACAGATTTGTTGAACCACCGAACGCCGCATGGACCGTCATCGCATTCTCAATCGCTTTATCGGTGAGTATTTCCCGGGTGGTGATGCCTTGTTTACATAAGTTCAACGCCGCCTTCGCGGAGGCTCTGGCTATCTCCTGCCACACCGGTTCGCCGGAAGGGGCCAGTGCTGAGTGCGGGATGGCCAGTCCTAATCCTTCGGCTACGACCTGCGATGTCCCGGCGGTGCCCAGAAATTGACAGCCGCCGCCGGAGGAGGCGCAGGCTTTACAACCCGCACGGCGGGCATCCTGTAGCGATAACTCGCCATTGGCGAAGCGGGCGCCGATGGTCTGCACCTTGCCGTTATCCTCCCCATCCCTTGCGGGTAGCGTCGCGCCACCGGGCACCAGCACCGTCGCTTTGTCATGCTGCGCGGCAAGTGCCATCATGGTGGCCGGAAGTCCCTTGTCGCAGCTCGCCACGCCAATGACGGCTTTCGCATCGGGCAGAGAGCGGATTAGACGACGCATCACCATGGCGGCGTCATTACGGTACGGTAGCGAGTCAAACATACCCGTCGTACCCTGAGTTCGTCCGTCGCACGGATCGGAAACATACACGGCATAGGGCAGGACACGGTTCGCTTTGATGACCTCCGCGGCCGCTTTCATCTGGATATCCAGCTCGTAGTGACCCTGGTGCAGCGCCAGCGCGATGGGCTTACCGTCTGCCCCGCGTAACCCTCCCAGCGTGCTGAGCAGTAGAATACCGTCCCGATCCAGTTCGTCTGGGGACCAGCCCATTCCGGCATTCATGGTCATCCCGAACAGATCCCCGCTCGGGCGGTTGATGAGCATTTCCGCCGTAAGCGGCAGTTCTCCGTCAGGGCCATCGGCGTGGGTTCTGACGGTGTAGATATCGCGACTTTCGTCAGCAAAAATATGGCGAACAGACATGATCTTCTCCTCAGTCCGATAAAATGCCCTGCGCGGCCAGCAGTGCGTGGACTTTTTCTTTGGCTTCTTCTGAGACGTCAAGAATCGGCGGCAGGCAATATGTCTCCACCGGCAACCCCACGCACTGCATGCTGTATTTGATCAGTGAGACAAACGGCGTTTCAAGGCCGTAAATCGCGGGCAGTTGCAGGAGCTTTTTATTCAGGGTGGCGGCAGTTGCCAGATCGCCCTCGCGCCAGGCGCGGTAGATACCGACAGAGAGTTCCGGAGCAAAATTAGCGCTGGCGGATATCGCGCCATCGCCGCCCAGCAGCAGGGTATTCAGTAAATGGTCGTCGAAGCCGCAGAATACCGAAAATGACGGACGTACAGACTTAACGGTGTTGATCATCGTGCGCAGATGGCCGACGCTGTCGATGGTGTCTTTGATGCCGACGATATTTTCATTTTGCAGTGCCAGACGTTTCACGGTCTCCGGGGTTAAGTCCTGACCGGTTAGATCCGGAAAGTTGTACAGGATCACCGGCAGTGTGACGCTGCGGGCGATCTGCTGGTAGTAGTCGTCAAGATTCCGCGCCGCAACTTTCCAGTAGTAGGGGTTGATGGCGACGATACCATCAGCGCCGCAGGCTTGCGCATGCTGCGCCAGTTTGACCGCTTCGTCAGTGGAAGGGGAACCGATGCCAATCAATACCGGCACTCGCCCGTCGACAATGGTTACAGCTTCTTCGGCGAGCGCCATGCGCTGGGCTGTATTCATCTGGCTAAATTCACCACCGGTACCCAGATAAAACAGCCCGTCAACCCCTTTATTAATCAGGAAGTCGGCAACTTCGCGCATTGCCTTTTTATCAAGGGTTCCGTCACGATGAAACGTGCTGGATACCGGTGGAATAATGCCGCTGAATTTTTTCATTACCTCAGTTTCCTTTTCGTAAATGTTCATTTTCGTTTCTGTATCCCAGCCCATATGATATTTGCCCTGTGCATTTCCGGAGCAACTCCAGATAGCTGTCTATCTTATTTCCTGAATAAATTACCGGATCGCCAGAAAGTGAGATTGCATAGTTAACTCTGTTATACATATTGAATACCGGCATACTTAAACATACCGCACCATAGGTTGATTCTTCGTTGTCTATGGCCCATCCCCGAAGGCGTGTTTTTTGTAATTCTTCCAGAAATGATTTTTTATCGGTAAATGTATTGCGCGTATGCGGAGTTAACGTGAGTACTTCTAAAAAATAATCCAGTTCTTCTCGTGTCTTCCAGGCTAATAATGCCTTACCCAACGCGGTAATATGCAACTCAAGTTTTTTGCCAATCCAGCTTTTGCTCGTCGGTACAGAGTCCGGACTTTCGATCTTGTCGAGATAAATAGCTGAAATGCTCTCCATCGCCCCAAGATGACAAACCAGTCCACTTTTCAGCGACAACTCCTGCATTGGCCGCTTAGTCACCTCAAATATATTTTGGCGGTGTAACGCCTGACAACCCAATTCGTAGTTTTTTATTCCCAGTGAATAGTAGCCGTTTTTGTTTTTAATTAAGAAACCACACTCCACCATTACATTCAATAAATTAAGCAGGCTGCTTTTTGGGTACTGAAATTTATTTAATAACTCCATATAACTTGCCATACCAACCCATGCAATATGGGTTAATATTTTTTCAGCACGGACTAATGAATTACACCCTTTGCGAACCATAATGGCTCCTCCTTGCTCATGGAATAAATGGTATCGGCATTACATAGTGGAAAATATGCTTTGTTCAGCATGCTGAACCGTAATGAAGTGATTAAATGTGATCTTGTACACACTTTGAATAATGAATCCAGAACAGCCACATTTAGTGAATGAGAATAAAAAGTAGATGGAGTGTTGTTGCAACATCGTAGCGTGTGGATTGCGCATAGGGCTTCTTTATTCGTTCGAGCACATCGCCAATATTTTCTATTGGGTGCCATTGATTGTTTTTGCTTGAAATCCCTCTCGAACGAACTTACCTATCACTTTATTGAATGAGGTAAAAACAACTGACATCCGGCTCGCTGATAACGCTGTGCAATAGTCTCAGGTAACCCGCTGTCACTAATGATCGTTTTAATACATGAGAGTGTTGCTACAGCATGCGGCTCAACGGCATCAAATTTTGAGTGTTCGGCCATGAGAATAACTTCACGCGAGCGTTGAATAATCCGTGTTTTCACCCGGACCTCAAACATGGTGGCATTGGTGATCCCCGTCTCCAGCGACAGCGCATCGCAGGAGATAAACGCACGTTCTACGGAAAAGGCATTGATCATCTCCAGCGCCAGACTCTCTCCTACCGAAAAATACCCCGGGCGAATCAGTCCACCGATAATATAGCTTTCCACATGGGGAAAACAGCCCAGCTCATTGGCGATTTTAATGTCGTTGCAGGAGACCTTCACCCGTGCATCGGCCAGGCATTTCGCCAGTTCGAGGCAGGTTGAGCCGGAGTCGAGAAAAAAGCAGTCGCCATCTTTGATCATCGTTCGGGCAAGGGCGACTATTTCTCTCTTCGCCACAGATTGCAATGTACGTTTCACATCGAAAACGTACTCTTTGTCGTCAGTACTGTCGTCGAAGTCGAGACAACCGTGACCGCGGATCATGCCTGGGTACTGGTTGGCAATATACTGAAAATCACGACGGACAGTCGCCTCCGCATAGCCAAAAAGCTCCATGGCCTGCTGTGTGGAGAGGTGACGATGTTGCCACAGGTAGTGCAGCATCTGTTTGATACGGTCAGGTCTCTGTTGGCTCATCAGAAACAATCTCCTCTTACAGGGTGGCGAATTGAACTAAGGTCGCGCGATAGTCAGATGAAAAGAACAAGACGCGCCCAATCACCATATGCTGCCCCCCGGCTGCAGCCAGTTGCTGTGCTGCCGCCAGCGTAATTCCACCGTCGGCCCAGCACTCGGTCTGAGGAAAAGCCGTGCGTACTTTTTGGATTTTCTCGCACATAGAGGGAATAAACCGCTGTCCGTGCCCATCGGGCTCACAGGTCATCACCATCACGCCGTCCAGCTCAGACGCCAGATATTGCCAGGCGTCGATTGGGGTCGCCGGATTAAATGCCAGCCCGGCTCGTGCGCCGGTATGGCGGATCTCAGCTAACGTTTCCGAGGGATAGTCCAGCGTTTCTGATGGTTATCAACATTCTGATTGCCCGTTTCACACCGTGGAAATTTATCTTCCTGACCGGTCATCACACGTTGTTTATGTCGATGATGGTAGCGGTAATTCTGGCAACAGCAGGCATGACCGGCATTACGCTTATAGCCGTTGGCTCTTTGGTTGTTGGCGTGGCAATGGTCTTTTTCCCGGCTATTGCGCATCCGTACATGAAGAAAGTGACCGGTTCTGATGACGTTGCCATCGGCCACTTCTCAACATTATCTTATGTATTGGCCGGTTTCATCGGCAGCAAGTTTGGTAATAAAGACCACTCGACTGAAGACATGAATGTGCCGAAAAGTCTGCTGTTCTTGCGCGACACGCCGGTTGCTATCTCTTTTACCATGAGCATAATTTTCCTGGTGACGTGCCTGTTTGCGCGTGCAGATGTGGTGAAAGAGCTTAGTGGTGGTAAAAACTGGTTCATGTTCTCCATCATGCAATCTATTACCTTCGCAGCAGGTGTTTACATCATTCTGCAGGGTGTGCGCATGGTGATTGCGGAGATTGTCCCGGCATTCAAAGGTATTTCAGACAAGCTGGTTCCGAATGCCAGACCAGCTCTCGATTCCCGGGTCGTCTTCCCTTACGCACCTAACGCTATACTGGTTGGTTTCCTGAGCAGCTTTGCTGCAGGTTTAATCGGTATGTTCACGTTGTATCTGCTGAACATGATCGTGATTATTCCTGGTATGGTGCCGCACTTCTTCGTAGGTGCAACTGCAGGGGTATTCGGTAATGCAACGGGGGGACGTCGTGGTGCGATTTTGGGTGCCTTCGCTCAAGGCTTGCCTATTACCTTCCCGCCAGTATTCTTATTGCCTGTGCTGGATGATATTGGTTTTGCTAACACCACCTCCAGTGATGCTGACTTTGGCGTACTGGGTATTTTGTTAGGGATTATCGTTCGCTAATATTTTGATGACATTAATATCCTCCAGGATTTCAGGAACGTGGAATATATTAATTCCTCTTATTTTTCCATTTTTCTTTCTTCCAGTCAGGACTGCATCTGATTAATCGTAAGCGCTCCGAGAAGTACGTAGCGTAAGGATTACTTTACAGCTGAGAAGTTTCAGTGCAGCAGTTCATGCACACGGTTCGACGGCTAGTCATTGATCTTCATAATCACCTCGCGTAAAAAGTGGGGGAAGGCCGATCAGCCAGAGCCATTTGAGCAGAAGATTATCATTGATATCGTGTTCCCTGGCAATACGGGCAACAGAGGCTCCTGGTTGTGAAGCCAGTTTAACCATTTGAAGTTTAAACTCATTTGAAAATGTTCTGCGGGGTTCTGCGGATAATATTTTCTGTTCCATAACAGGTGTCCACTAGTTGAAAAAGTGGGCACCTACGTTACCAATACAGGCTTAATGGCTACATACGGCGGTCAGTTTACGCTTACTATTGATTGTGTACTGTGGCGCGAAATCGCACCGTGATCGCTGATTCGCTGAACCCGCACGTTGGTGTCAATCAACCACACGCGTGCGTCGTCTCTGATCTTGTCTGTGTCTCAGGACTGTTTCTGCATAGTTAATCCCGGGGGCAGCATTGACTGACATCCTGCTCGATCTGATGACCGGTACTTCTGACCCGGAACTATGCTCCTGATATGCCGGAATATAAAGTGGTGTGATGTGCCCGAAAGGCGTATTTCGATGCCCCTGTTCTGGAGCAGTTGATTATGGATGCCATGGGCAATGTAAGAGCTTTGTGTCACCGGACGAAGCGGCGCAGTACCAGAAGCTCCCGGGATGTGGAACGGGTTCATTGGTTACCTGACAGCGAAGATATACTCAAAGAGCATTCAGTGATTTCGCCTGCGATCGTCGTGAGGTGTGCGATCCGGAAGCCCATTACCTCGCAGGTAATCCCGGGTATCCCGTAGCAGGCCAGCTCTGAAAGCACCGTTCAGCAGATTCCCCCGCATTCGCACAACCTTCATAAATCTCACAGAGGACATTCTGACCATGTTGGCCACAACAAGCCACGACAGCGTATTGCTGCGTGCCAACACTCTACTGATCGACATGAACTACATCACCAGTTTCACTGGCATGACTGACATGGGCCCAGCATCCGGCCAGCGTGATCTCCGGCACTTTGTTTGCCAGAGTCCGGTAAGCTTTATGTCCGTCAACAACCAGTGTCCCGACCCAGCTCTGAAGCCAGTTTTCAGGATACTCATGGCTACGTCCGGTCCGGCAGTCGAAACACACAACTGACGGTCCTGTCCTTTCTCCACTGACGTATGCCCACAGATAACAGGAGCAGGATTTACCGCCTTTCTTCGTGTTCAGGATCTTCAGGGTAGTCTCATCTGCATGCACCACCTGACGGCTTATCAACTCGCGATGGAGTAACGCCGCCAGGGGGGATAATGTGGCTCCCGACGCGCCAACCATATCAGCCATCGAACTGACGGGCAGCCCGACATCTGAACGGGCAAAGATCTGTTGCTGGCGATACAGAGGCTGGTGGTCACTGTATTTATTGATGATCACCTGTGCGATGACTGACGGCTCAACGGCACTTTTCGGGAGGATATGTGCCGGCATTTCACCGCTAAACACCTTCAGGCAACAGGGACAACTGTATTGCGGACGGACATAACGGTTCACCACGAAGTGAGCGGGAATATACTCCAGCTTTTCACTCACCGCATCACGGATATAGTGCAGCAGCTCGTCACATTCAGGGCAATGGTCAGTGTCCGGCTGGATAATTTTTTCCACCCGTGGAAGATGGACCGGTAAGGGTTTGCGTATCGGGCATGAACGGGGCGCTTTTTCGTCTTCTTCAGGGGATTGCGGGAGCAGTTTATCCAGATGTGCGGTGAGCGCGGCGATATCGGCATCAACATCCTCTTCGAACAGGGAGCGTTGCATACCAGCCAGCGTCTCACATTTTTACCGAAGCGCTGTTGACGAACCAGTTTCAGCATTTCGTCCAGAAGCTGGATGCGCCGGCTTTTCTCCAGTAATTCCCGCTCTTTTTCGGCATTCTCCGACATGACTTTTTGCACCATGGCAAGTGCCATAGCACGCAGTTCAGCTTCATTCAGCCAGACCCATTTCGTCAGGTCATGTCCCTTAACTTGCTGCCAGGCAACACCGGCAATAAGCCAATTAAACTCGTCGGGAGTGAGGTGCCAGGCAACGTCATTTGTACGTGGCCAGCGGAAGCTGCCTTTATGCAGACGACGGGTACACAACCACACCCCGTGTTTATCCCAGCGCAGAACTTTGATACGCGAACGGGCTTTGTTAACAAAGACGAAGGCGGCTCCCTCATGCCATGTCGACCTGAGTTCATCCTGTATATACTGCGTCAGTGTGTCGATGCCCCGGCGCATATCAGCAGGTTTAATCGCGATGAAGACATTATCAGGACTGAGCACATTTGAGCGCCCTGAAGACATCGGTAAGTTGTGACGGCTGACAGCACATCCGTACTCCGCCGGGGAGGAAGAGCGTGACTGGCTCATTCGTGACGGGCTGTGATACATCAGCATGCAGTGGTGGCGCAATATGAACGGGAAGAACGGTCGGTTCATTTGCCCGGCGTTCAGCTTTTGCGACATCCTGCGGCCATTCGCGAAGTGATGTGAAGGGAATATCGTTGAGTTCACAGTATTGCTGGCGTGTAAGACCACTGGCACGCCATGCAGCAACGTGATGTTTTTTCTGGTCAAGCGTCCATCGCATCCTGGTCATTGTTTACTCTCCACCAAAGGAAGTTGTACGAATACCGGAATGCTAATGGACTGAAAATTTCTGTGAAGATGACTTCCCCGTAACGGCACCATCATTCCGGGTATTGCTCATCCATTCCAGTCATATCGTTGTATCTCTTGTTGAAAATATTCAATCATTATTTGTGCTGGTGCCGTCATTAACCTTTTTCGTGGATAAATAAGCCCGTACTGGCTAACGGGTAGTTGATACTTAACAGGAATTGAACACAATATTTCTTTGAATCTTGCTTCCTGTAACCTTGCTCTGGAGAGAACCGTTATATAGTCATCATAGAGAACAAGATTCATAATACAAACTACCGAATCGGTAAATATTGGAGCATATGGTTCATCAGGATGTCCAAAGGGAATAAGACGGGATATATAATGATAGTATCCCATTTGAGTTTCCGGGAATACCCATCTTGCAGTTGCAAGTTCATCAATTGATGTACAGTTCCTTAAAGGATGGTGTTTTCTTGCCACTATAGTGAACGGTGCGTTAAACAATTCAACCGCAATAAAATCTCCAACTGGCATGTCTTTTGTTAATGTACCCATTGCAAAATCCAGAACACCTTCTCTCAGGTAAGGGATAAGGGAAGACAACTGTCCCTCTCTTATCATCACACGCGTTTTCGGATATTTCATCCGGAAGTTATCAAGTACATTATTCAGTATTGTTACGCCAAACAGCGAAGAAATTCCAAAAGCTACTTTCCCTGTGTTATCTATATTTACTTTCGCAACTTCAAGAGCTGCAGTTTCAACCTCTTCAAGAATCATACGTGAATGGACCGAGAATATCTTTCCAGCTTCTGTTAAAACGATACCATCCCTTGTTCGAATCAGAAGGTTACATCCTAATACATTCTCCAATTCTTTTATCGTTCTGCTTAATGCTGGCTGAGATATATTCATTTTACGGGCGGCAGATCTTAAACTTCCGCACAGGACTATTTCATTAAAAAATTTAATTTGTTGAAGTTTAGGCATATGTTTCATTTTTTCGCCTGATAATTTTCTGTTATCACCTCCATCATAATAGTATCCCCGGTTAATTGTTTTTTTTGTTCATGATCAATATTTGAGCAAATCACATAAAGTAAAGATTATCTATCTTTGAAGGAGGTGGATCTCATGTTTAACGTGATAACTGGATGTGTGATTCTGATAATCACAGTTGTGCTTTTGATAAAAAGATACGACACACGAACGACACTAATTGGTGCAGGTCTTCTGCTATGTATAGTTGCCATGTCACCTTTAAACGCATTTTCGGCATTTGCAAGCAGAATGACTGAGTCCGGCCTTATTCAGGCTATTTGTACCAGTATGGGCTTTGCCTGTGTTATGAAATTCACTGGTTGTGATACATGCCTGGTTCATTTTCTAACGAAAGGATTATCTCGTCTTGGTATCTTTCTTATTCCTGCTGCGGTTACCGTCAGTTTTATTATTTGCATCGCGATTCCATCTGCTGCTGGCGCATCAGCTGCTGTTGGTGCAACGTTGATACCATTACTTATTTCAGCACGTATTCATCCTGCAATAGCCGGGGCAGCTATCCTTTCAGGAACTATAGGTGCTTACCTCAATCCCGGTGTTGCACATAATGCATTTATATCTAAAATATCACAAACACCATTAATGGAATTCGTTGTATTCCATACTCCGACTACGATAACATGTGGTGTAATATGTGCTGTTATTCTTACAGTTGTTGCTATTGTAAGAAAAGAAACAAAATGTGATTCTGCAGGAAACATATCAGAACAAACACAGGTTGAGTTCACTGACCGTGGTATCTGTTTTTATCTGAAATCTGTAGCACCATTTCTTCCCATAGCATTACTTATGCTGGCTGAATTTGGTTTTCTTGGAGAGACTAAAATAACCGTTCCAGCCGCAATGATTCTCGGTTGTCTTTATGCCCTGATTGTCAGTAAATCCAATCCCAAAGAATTAGTTTCCAGCTTCTTTGAGGGTATGGGGACATCATATGCAAATATTCTTGGGATCATAATTGCCGCAGCTGTTTTCATTGAAGGTTTAAAATCTGTTGGTATCATTGATGTGTTTATCAGATTTCTTATTGACTCACCAGAATTTGCCCGCTGGGGCGGTACATTGGGGCCATTCCTGATGGGACTTATAACCGGAACAGGGGATGCGACTGCATTCGCATTCAATGAAGTTGTCACACCACATGCGAACAATTTTGGTTACGATACAAATACTCTGGGTGCTGCAGTTATGCTGGCTTCTGCGCTGGGGAGAAACATGTCTCCGTTGGCTGGTGCAACTATTATCTGTGCCGGTCTGGCTGGAGTTAATCCAGTTGAAATTGCAAAACGCACTGCCCCCGGAATGATTGTGACGGTATTGTTTATTGCATTATTATTCCTTTAACAGGAGGCGTATATGTCTGAACTGAATCAGTTACAAAAATGGCGGAGAGAATTTCACCATATTCCGGAAAGTGGGTGGTGCGAATTTATCACAACGTCAAAGATAATTACTATTCTGCGTGGTATGGGATGGCAGGTTATTACGGGGAATAAATACCTGTCAATAGAATATATTATGGGCCGTAATGCAACTGAAGTTGCAGATAGTATAAAACGTGCAGTTGATTCAGGCGTTCCCCATGAATTGCTGGATGAAATGGATGGCTTTACAGGGTGTGTTGCTTTATGGGATACAGGAAAAAATGGAGCTGTCACTGCGTTTCGTTTTGACATTGATTGTGTACAGGTAAGTGAATCAAAATCGAAAGATCATATTCCTGAAAAAATGGGATTTGCATCCATACACTCTGGCTTAATGCATGCATGTGGACATGATGGTCATATATCGATTGGTTTAGGATTGGCACAATGGGTATCTGAAAATAACCATAAGTTATGCGGGAAAATTAAGCTAATTTTTCAGGCTGCAGAAGAAGGCGTTCGCGGTGCAAAACCTATTGCAGAAGGTGGTATTCTTGATGACTGCGACTACTTCCTTTCTGCACATATTGGTATGGGAGTTCCTACAGGAAATGTTGTCGCTTCACCTACAGATTTGTTGTGTACGACAAAAATGGATTTCTTTTTCTATGGTACTCCGGCACATGCTGGTGTAAATCCTCACCTGGGAAATAATGCACTGGCAGCAGCTTGTCACTGTGCAACGCAATTACTTGCCATTCCACGCCATGGTGAAGGTATGTCCCGGATAAATATTGGCACTCTAAACGCAGGTGAAGGAAGGAACATAATCCCGTCTTTTGCAAGGATGCAGCTTGAAGTTCGTGGAGAAACGGAAACAATAAATCAATACATGCGTGAACATGCTCTAAAAATAGCACAAGGTATTTCTTCCATATTTGGTTTACGTTTTGAGTACAAAGTGGTTGGTGAAGCAACGGATTTACATAATGACCCTTTACTTGTCAATCTGATACACTATATAGCACAAGAAGATATGAACATGTCTTTGACAGATAAATCATTTGGGGGCAGTGAAGATGCAACGATCCTTATTCGCCGTGTACAGAAGAGAGGAGGAAAAGCTGCATATATAATACTTGGCAGTGATTTAAAAGCAGGTCATCACGAAGTTGATTTTGATTTTGATGAAAATGTGCTGGATACAGGTGTTGAACTGTTTTCGTTATGTCTGGAGAGATTGAACTCTCCCGGACTAAATAAAATTGCAGGGAACGGAAAACTGGAATCTGAATTGTATTGATTGCTGACAGGTACCCTGTCAATCACTCCTGATTTCTTCCTTTAAACACAGTCTCCATTAACCAATAAAGAGACAATGGAGACTGTTATATTCCCAAAAGAGAAAATGGGATTGTAGCGAATTTTAACCAAATAGATAAACACGGCTCAGTATATACTGGTGATATGGGAGGAGGATGATTGTGAAATTGCCCTATCCCAATTTACAGAATGAGGGATTATATACAGATAAAAAAGCCTCATACTCATCACGTACTGTTTGTAAACGTAAAGCCAGTGCCGTCTGTAACACCTGATCCTTGCAGACTAAATTAGAGCTCCTTCTAAATTAGACGGAGTTCTATTGATGGATAAATCTACAGACTGGCGCACTGGGACCCGCCGGATATTTTCTAATGAATTTAAGCTTCATATGGTTGAACTGGCTTCGAAACCAAATGCCAATGTTGCACAACTGGCCCGGGAACATGGCGTTGATAACAACCTGATTTTTAAATGGCTACGCCTCTGGCAAAGAGAAATACGTATTTCTCGTAGAATACCTCCAACTATTGTAGGCCCTACAGTACCACAATCTTTTCCGGCCTCTCCGACTCTGGTTCCAGTGGAACTTACCGACACCCCGCTCTGTGCTACAGATGCTCCTGCTCCGGAGGCATTATCAGTTGCTTGTGCGGCTTCCTGCCATGTGGAATTCCATTACGGTAAAATGACACTGGAAAATCCTTCACCAGAGCTGCTCACTGTGTTGATCCGTGAACTGACCGGGAGGGGAAGATGATCTCACGCCCATCAGGTACCCGCATCTGGCTCGTTGCCGGCGTTACCGATATGCGTAAATCCTTCAACGGTCTGGGAGAACAGGTACAACATGTGCTGGATGAGAACCCCTTCTCAGGTCACCTGTTTATCTTTCGTGGCCGACGGTGTGACACTGTTAAAATACTCTGGGCCGATTCTGATGGTCTGTGCCAGTTCACCAAACACCTGGAGGAAGGCCAGTTTATCTGGCCTGCGGTACGTGACGGCAAGGTATCCATTACCCGCTCGCAACTGGCAATGCTCCTCGATAAGCTGGACTGGCGTCAGCCAAAAACATCCCGCCTTAACTCACTGACAATGTTGTAAAAAACTCCTGACCGCATTATAAAAACGGTCATGAGTCAGAAATACCTCATTCGCATTGCAGAACTGGAAAGGTTGCTCTCTGAGCAGGCTGAAGCCCTCCGTCAGAAAGACCAGCAACTGAGTCTGGTTGAAGAGACGGAGGCCTTCCTGCGCTCTGCGCTGGCCCGCGCCGAAGAAAAGATCGAAGAGGAGGAACGGGAAATAGAACATCTTCGGGCTCAGATAGAAAAACTGCGCCGGATGCTGTTCGGTACCCGTTCTGAAAAACTGCAGCGTGAGGTTGAACAGGCTGAGTCCCAACTGAAACAACGAGAACAGGACAGCGATCGTTACAGTGGGCGAGAGGATGACCCGCAGGTTCCCCGCCAGTTGCGACAGTCACGTCATCGTCGTCCGTTACCGGCACATCTTCCCCGTGAAATACACCGCCTGGAACCTGAAGAAAGTTGTTGCCAGGAGTGTGGCAGTGAGCTGGATTATCTGGGGGAAGTCAGTGCTGAGCAGCTGGAACTGGTGAGCAGTGCCCTGAAAGTGATCCGCACTGTTCGGGTAAAAAAAGCCTGTACAAAATGTGACTGTATTGTTGAAGCACCGGCGCCGTCCCGTCCGATAGAGCGTGGTATCGCAGGTCCCGGCTTGCTTGCCCGTGTGTTAACGGGAAATACTGCGAACATCTGCCACTGTACCGTCAGAGTGAAATCTTTGCCCGTTAGGGCGTCGAGCTGAGCCGTGCATTACTCTCCAACTGGGTTGACGCGTGCTGCCAGTTAATGGCTCCGCTGAATGATGCCCTATACCGTTATGTGATGAACACCCGCCTGGGAACCATCCACGGCACGTCGGTCGGCGAACTGCTGGCGTGGATCAAAGAAGATAAAAACCCTCGCAAAGGCGAGATGGTGCTGATTATTGAAGGCCATAAAGCCCAGGATGACGAACTGCCCGCCAATGCGCTGCGTACGCTGGCGCTGTTGTAGGCTGAGCTGCCGTTGAAGCAAGCGGCGGCGTTGGCGGCAGAAATCCACGGAGTGAAGAAGAATGCGTTGTATAAGTATGCGCTGGAAAAGCAGGGGGAATAAGCCCCTGCTGCCGGTTTTGCCGGGTGGCGCTTGCGCCTTACTCGGTCTGCTCATTGGGACAAGCGTTTAGTTAACGGGCACCGCCTCAAACACCAGCGTTTCCAGCGGCTGCAACGTAATCACCGTCGCGTTTTTATACTCAACGGGCACGGTTTTATTGCTGCCGTATACCGCTTTCAGACTAAACTGCGCCGCGTCTCCTGTCGGTATTTCGAAATCCTTCGCCAAATCCAGATAGTAGGTCTGTGGCTTATCCGATGGGTTGCGCAAACCGAGAATGGCTTTGTCTTTGCTCCAGGATGCCCAGCCGTACACGGCAAGCGCCGTTGGGTCGCCGCCAATCCAGTGGGTATCAACCAGCACGCTGGCATTTTCCTTCGACCATTTTGCAGCCTTCGCCAGCGTATCCCACTTCACCTTGTTCAGCATGGACGGGGTAATATACAGCTCCTGCAGCTGGGTGCCGGTCGCGAAGTAGCTCCAGACCTGATCGGCAAAGTCGCTGTCCGTTTGCACCTTCTCTAACCCGTAATAGGCATTCTCGGCGCTGACTATCCCGTGGTACATCAGCGAGTTCAGCGGGAACAGAGGGCCTTTACGGACAATGGAGCGGTACGTCTCGGCATCGCGGTAGGTCATCCACTGCTGCACCGGCGTACCGGAACCATACAGGTTGATGTCATCTCCCTGACGCCAGATAGAATCAGCGTAGAACAGCCAGGACGGGCTGGCGTCGGTGCCGGTGGTCAGGTTGATAAACAGATTCGGAGTTGCGCTGCGCATATTGTGCAGCAGGGCGATTGATGCATCGAAATCTGAGGCGAACGAGCTGCCTTTGATATGCGAACTGGCGTTACCCATCCCGTCGAGTTTAAACGAGGTGATGTGCTCGTTTTTGATAAGCTTGATGATCCGCTCATTGAAGTTTTTAAAGTAGTTCGCTCCCGACAGCGCCAGTTTGCCGTCCACGGTTTCGAACCCATACTCTTTTGCATGCGAAACGCGAACGTCGCGCGGTTTGTTGTAGCCACCCCACGGTGAAAGCCATAGCCCAACGGAGCTGTGCAGGCTGTCGGCTTTCTCCCGTACTTTGCTAAAACCGTTTCTGAATGCCGTGCCAAATAGCCAGCGTCCGGTCAGATCGTCCCAGCCATCATCCAGCAGGAAGGCGTCCAGCGCCACGCCGCGGCCCGTAATGAACTCCTTGTTCCACTCGTCCATACGCCCCAGCACATCCTGTTCAGTGTAGGGAGTGAAAAAGCCGATATCCATCCAGCTGTTGTAGTGCAGATAAGGCTTGTATGGGCGTGGACGTACGTCATTAATAAACTGGTTCACGCTGCGGCGCAGCTGGCTGGTTTCCGGGAAAGTGCCGAACCAAGTAGTAAAGCTGACCGGCGCCTCTGGCTGAATCGGCGTTTTCAGCTCTACGTTGAGATTGGTGGTGGCTTCATAGGCGTAGGTATTCACGATCGGTTTATCCGGCAGGATAAAGAACGAGTCCGCAACGATCGGAGAGCTATTGATTGCGCCGTCTACGTAAGGAGCCTGAGACTGTTTTTGGGTCGGGAAGAAGGTGATTTTAGCGACGTCGCGCGGCTGCCCCACGGCGGCAATGGTGTAGCCGATGTTGGCGTATTTTCCCTTCACTAGGTTCAGCTTCACCGTGACGTTAAAATCCGGGTGCGTAAAGTCGATGATAATCGCGTTATCCTGCTTTTCGACGTGCTTGATTTTGAAATCCACGGTGTGGATTTTACTCTCATCCGGCAGCGTCAGAAAGAACAACTCCTGCGGCGTGAGCGGATGGTTAGCCTTGTTGTCCTTCACCACGACCGTTGAGTTTGTATCATCAAACAAGAGGGCAATATTGTCGTTATTGAGCGCGTAGTTTGCTGCCGCTGCACCATGAGAAACGCAGAGAGCCAGCAGTGAGAGAGTGAGCACTTTCTTCATCGGGGTAAGATCCTTATTTGTCATTTTTCAGCATTCGGTTAATGGACTGCTCCAGCCAGTAGCGCTGGGTGCCAAAATTAATCCGCAGGTAGTTTTCACCGTTTTGTACATAGTGGCTGCCGTCTTCTATGACCACGCCTGCCTGCCGTGCGAAATGTTGGGTTAGCTGCGTTGCGCTACGCTCATCCGCGCTTACGTCTATCCACGCCAGATACGACGATTCCGGGTTCATCATCTTCCACGCCGGGAAGTGGGTCTGGAGGGCATCCGCCAGATACCGGGCGTTGCCTTGCAGATAACCGTTCAGCGCGTCGAGCCAGGGCAGACCGTGTTGATAGGCCAGAATGATTCCCCATACCCCGAACAAATTGGGCGAGGTAATGGAGTTCTTCTCGAGCTGCTGGCGGAAGCGCTGGCGCAGCGAGTCGTCTGGAATCATGGAGTAGGAGGTTTTCAGCCCGCCCAAATTGAACGCTTTGTTGGGCGATGTGAGCACGATCAGGTTGTCCTGGGCGGCACAGCCAGAGGTGAGACAACTGACGAATTTGCCATCCAGAATGTGTTCAGCGTGAACCTCATCGACCACCAGAATCGTGCCGTAGCGTTGACAGAGATCGGACACCTGGCGTATTTCTTCCTCGCGCCAGATCCTGCCGGACGGGTTATGTGGCGAGCAGAAGAACCACAGCGTTGGACGGTGGGTTTTGAGCTGTTCTTCTATCAGATTAAAATCAAGCTGATAGCGGTTTTCCTCCACGCGCAGCGGGTTAGCCAGTACCTGCACGCCCTGGCGCTGTGCCGCCATCGCAAAAGGATCGTAGACCGGCGTGTTCATCATCACGCTGTCACCCGGTTTGCAGAATGCCTGAACCGTGTAGTGCAGCGTGGATACGGTGCCGTAGGTCAACGTGATCCACGACTTTTCCACCTCAACCTGATGACGTTTGCGCTGGAAGGCAATGACCGCGTCGTAGAATTCGTCAAAGCACCAGGTATAACCAAAGGTGCCGTGCTCCACGATGCGCCGGAAACCGTCAATCACCGCAGGTGGTGAGGTGAAATCCATATCGGCTATCCACAGGGGGATAAAGGACTCCGGGACGTCACCGAAACGCGAGCAAACAAAGGTATGGTCCCATTTACGGCACTTATCACTTTGACGCTCAATGATTTTGTCGAAATCAAACATCACTCCTCCTGTTAAATTAAGGCTTCAATGCCGGTTTTGACGCTCTGTACCTGCGGTCCGATGATCACCTGCACGCTATGCGCATCAAGCACCACCACTGACAACGCGCCTGCCGCTTTCAGCGCCTGCTGATCGATAAGGCCCATATCTTTCACCACCAGACGCAAGCGGGTAATACAGTTATCAAGCGACTCAATGTTCTCTTTACCTCCGAGCGCACGCAGGATAAGCTCGTGATCGTATTTTGATTTTCCGCGCGCGCGGGTGTTCGCCTCGACGGCTTGCTGTGCCCCCTGAACATCCACCTCGCGGCCCGGCGTTTTGATGTTGTGTTTGAGGATGTACCAGCGGAAGACAAAGAAGTAGATGGCAAACCAGGCAATACCAACCGGGAACAGCAGATACCATTTGGTCGACATTCCCTGCATCACGCCGAAAATCAGCAGATCCAGAATGCCGCCGTCGGTATTGCCGATGGTCACTCCCAGCAGGGCCATTACCATCAGCGCCAGGCCAGACATGACGATATGGAAGGCGTAAAGCGCGGGGGCGATAAACAGGAACAGGAACTCAATCGGCTCTGAAATACCGGTGACGACGGAAACCAGCACGCCGGAAAGCAGCAACCCCTTAATGACCGGCCGATTTTCCGGACGCGCGGTGCGGTAGATGGCGTAAGCCACGGCGGGTAAACCGAAGATAAAGGTCGGCATAAACCCTTGTGACAGAAACGCGGTAACGTGCGGGCTAAACGGCAGGCCGGCTTTGAGCTCGGCGTAGAAGATATTCAGCGCCCCGGCGACCTCATGGCCATTTACCATTTCAATGCCGCCTGCTGGGGTAAAACGCACCATCGCCAGCAGGATGTGGTGCAGACCAAAAGGTTTAAGCAGCAGCACGCCTACGCCGTAGAGGAAGGGGCCGAAAACGCTGGTGCTCTGGATGATATGCCCAATACCCGCGATGCCCAGCGCGACGTATTCCCACAGCATGGGAATGAACAGACCCACCAGCGACAGGGTGAGCGCGGTAATAATCGGCACGAAACGAATGCCGCTAAAGAAGGCGAAGGCGTCATGCAGAACCGTGTCCTGAAAACGGTCATGCAGAAAATAGGTGATAACCCCAACCACAATGCCACCTAATACCCCCATCTCCAGGGTTTGAATGCCCAGCACGATCGATTGTCCTACCTGTTTCATGGTGGCGGGGTCGGCAAGCTGGTGGGTAGCCGTCAGGTAATAATTAATGCTCATGTTCATCAGCATGTAGCCAACGAACCCGGCAAAGGCAGCGACCGCTTTGTTGCGCTTGGCAAGCCCCATGGGGATCGCCATGGCAAACATCAGCGGCAGATAGGTAAAAGCAAAGCCACCGACCATAGCGATAAAGCCAAAGGTCAACTGGGTAAATTCGCCGCCCAGAAAGGGAAAACTAGTAATGGTGGAAGGGCTGGTGACTGAACTACCGATACCCAGCAGCAATCCCATAAAGGCAAGAAGCGAAACCGGGAACATAAAGGTTTTTCCCAGACTTTGTAAAAACTCCCATAATTTTGATTTAAAAGATTTTTTTTGTGTCATATAGGGCTCCTCGAATTTTAGGATAATGGAAGGCGCTACCCGGTTTAAGGACGCGCCTTCATATTTGTGAGACTTATAATTATTTTGAAATATTGAGGTAATACGCTGTTGGATCAGGCCTCCGCCGGTAGCCGTAATCGATTTGCCGAGCCGCAGACGGCGATTTTGCTTCTGACCACCTCTTTCATGGCGTCCATGCCAACCCGCATGTAAAAGCACGGATCGTTGCTCTGCTGATTTTCAGCAAACCAAGCTTTGATGGCGTCAGAGAAGGCGATCTTCAACTCGGTTGCAACGTTGACTTTGCAGACGCCTGGCCCAATGGTGCGACGAACATACTCATCCGGCACATCGCTCGCCCCATGCAGCACAAAGCGGGCAAAACAAACGGCATAAATTCCATTTGTTTTGCCCGCTTTGTACTGCCTCACCATTTCTGTCAGATGTTTCACTTTCCTCTCCAGTTCAGATTGCTGCGATATTAATCTTTCGTTTTGTTTCAGTTCATACTGCGTCATGGTGAGATAAAAATAAAACGAAAGATAATGGTTTTCTGATCCGATTCACAAAAGAAACATAATGAAAGTCAGTGAAACGAGAGTAGCTTGCGCCAATGGGCAAGGTGGGCTTGCATTTGCTTAATAGAAAGGCGTTAATAGGCAAAACGAAATGAAACGAAAGTTTTACGAAAGGACTTACTATGAGTAATACCGACGCTTCAGGTGAGAAGCGAGTGACAGGCACCAGCGAGCGACGAGAACAGATCATTCAGCGTCTGCGACAGCAAGGGAGTGTGCAGGTTAACGATCTGTCGGCATTGTATGGCGTATCTACTGTGACGATCCGCAACGATCTGGCGTTTCTGGAAAAGCAGAGGATCGCTGTGCGTGCCTATGGTGGCGCGTTGATCTGCGATAGCACGACGCCGTCAGTCGAGCCATCAGTGGAAGACAAAAGCGCACTGAACACCGCGATGAAACGCAGCGTTGCGAAAGCTGCCGTTGAGTTGATTCAGCCAGGTCATCGGGTGCTCCTCGATTCCGGGACCACCACTTTTGAGATTGCTCGTCTGATGCGCAAGCACACTGACGTAATTGCGATGACCAACGGTATGAACGTGGCTAATGCGTTGCTGGAAGCGGAAGGCGTTGAGCTGCTGATGACCGGCGGGCATTTGCGCCGTCAGTCGCAATCTTTTTACGGCGATCAGGCTGAGCAATCGCTGCAAAATTACCACTTCGATATGCTGTTTCTTGGTGTAGATGCGATCGATCTGGAGCGCGGCGTCAGCACGCATAATGAAGATGAAGCCCGTTTAAACCGCCGGATGTGCGAAGTTGCGGAACGGATCATCGTGGTCACCGATTCCAGTAAGTTCAATCGTTCCAGTTTACATAAGATCATTGATACTAAACGTATCGACATGATCATTGTTGATGAAGGCATTCCTGCGGATAGTCTGGAAGGCTTGCGAAAGGCTGGGGTTGAAGTGATTCTGGTCGGGGAGCTCGCGTCTTCGCTGTGATTCACTATGCCCGATAAACAAGCGTTATCGGGCATAATACAACTTAATGTATGAAGAGAATATCAGGCCACCGGTGCCGGGTTAAACACTGCCAGCTGGTTATGCAATCCCCATTGATCCGAGAAAGTTTTCTTCTTCCCGCTGGCGACGTCGAGAATAAAGTGGAACAACTTCCAGCCCACCTCTTCAATGGTCTCTTCGCCGGTAGCGATAGTGCCTGCGTTAATATCCATTAAATCAAACCAGTGGTTCGCCAGCCCGGTGCGGGTCGCCATTTTAATGACGGGTACCGCCATCAGGCCGTACGTCGTACCACGGCCGGTCGTAAACACTTGCACGGTGATACCCGAAGCCACCTGTTGCGTGCCACAGACAAAATCGCTGGCTGGCGTCGCGGCGTAAATTAATCCGCGTTTAGTCGGGTGTTGACCGGGCGACAGCACTTCAACAATTGCGGTTTTACCCGATTTAGCAATGGAGCCGAGTGCTTTCTTTACCACGTTGGCGAGGCCGCCCTTTTTGTTGCCCGGCGAAGGGTTGGCGCTGCGGTCGGTTTTGCCCATATCGGGATAGTTATCGTATCAGGCCATCTCTTCGAGCAGACGCCTGCCCACTTCTTCATTGATGGCGCGTGGCGTTAACAGATGAATGGCGTCGCGTACTTCAGTGACTTCGGAGAACATCACCGTTGCGCCGCAGCGCACCAGCAGGTCAGAGTCGTAGCCGACAGCGGGGTTAGTGGTAACGCCGGAGAACGCGTCGCTGCCACCGCACTGCATGCCCACCACCATCACTTCGCCACCGAAGTTTGGGTTCAGCGCAATATTATGGATGGTGCGAATTGGCACCACGGCGGCCGGTACATTAATCGCTACGCCACAGCCGTAGAGGTGGTTCAAGTCGACCACGCCGTCGATGCTCGGGTATTTCGGCAGCAGGTCGCGTTCGATAATTTTAACCACGTAGTCCTCAACGTCTGCCATGTAGTGCACGCTGGTGGTAATACCCAACAGGTTTTTGGTGCCCACGCTGCCGTCGGCGTTGCGGTAACCTTCAAAGGTGTAATCTTCCTGCGGCGGCAGTGGCTCCGGCACTTTGGTCGCCCGAGGCAGGGTGTTAAGCGGCGGCGCTTTCGGTAGCGTGACCGTGGATTCGTCGATCCAGCTGCCTTTGGCGACATCGCGTACCGTGTAACCGATAGCGAATGATTTCACCATTATGAGGAAGGTTGTTATCCCTTTTCTGGCGTATTCGTCATTCCATTCGTATCCCCGGTACCGGATGTTTATATCGTACAGTGCCGGTGCTGGCGTGCTTTCCTGCAGGTCTGCACCGGTTTAACAAACAAAACTTAACAGAGTCTGAAGGAGTAGTATTCCGTGCAAATAACCGAAGCGTTACTTTCAGAGCCGGGAGATATCTGGCGTTTTGTTCAGCAGGCGGTGGACCACTGGCCGCGTCTGCTGGCAGTCCACTTCACGCTCTATTCGGCAGAAGGAAACATCAACGGGCAACAGATTCATGCATTCTGTACTGCCTTTTACCGACAGGTGCAAGAACATATTACTGAGCGTAATCACACTGCCAGTCCAGCACCGCCGGTGGTATTACGCTGGTTGCTGGAACAACATGGAGAAGCAACAATACGATGCCTGTTGCTGCTCAGCCAGGCGAGCATTTGCCATCTGCGGGTCAGTGCCACAGTTGATGAAGAATGTTCGCAAGTGGTGGATTTACTGCAACAGACCTGGTCGGGGATAAACGCTGGCGGACAATGTCGGTTGGAAAGCTGTTTTCAGGTTGACCGTTCAGGTACATTAGATCAGTTCGTTGTGCTAAAGACAACTGTTCAGTCCCTTATGTTACCCGTTATGGCAACAATAGCCAGGTGATAATCTGGTACGTTACTGGCTCTTCCGTTGATTCTTATGGGCTGATAAAGTTTTGTCTGCTGAATTTTTATACGGAATTCTTTTCAGTATGCGTACACGAATTGACTATCTGGCGGATAAATACGGTTTTACAGAATTGAATGAATCTCCATATCTTCGTCGGCAGTAGCAGGATGTTCTGGAGGAGTGTCGGCAGACAGAGGCAGGGCCAGAAGAACTGCTGCGTATTGCCCTGCTGAATGTGGATTACGTCACCAGTTTTGAACTGCCTTTTCGCTTGCTGCTTACCTGCACACCACAACTGATTGCTATGCTGCGTGAAGAATGGGACATCAGCCAGAAAAATGTGGTGTTCAACGATAAACGCTTTGGCTGCGTGTACAGCCTGAAGGCCAGTCTTTGTGGTGTGCTTCAGGCCGATGCTTAGGCGTTATACGAATCCGGCAGAGTAACGGAAGCCGCGTGTATGGCTCATTCCCGGAGAAGAATCCACGATGTGCATGTAAGAGTGCCAACCGACATCACCACGGAAGCCCTGCAGCGTATCGGTGAACTGTATGCCACCGAGGCAGAAGTCCGGGGATGTTCAGCAGAACAGCGTCTGGCAGCAAGAAAAGCCAGAGCTGCGCCACTGATGCAGTCACTGTATGACTGGATACAGACTCAGATGAAAACACTGTCGCGTCACTCGGATACGGCAAAAGCGTTCGCATACCTGCTGAAACAGTGGGATGGCCTGAATGTGTACTGCAGCAATGGCTGGGTGGAAATCGACAACAACATCGCAGAGAACGCCTTACGGGGAGTGGCCGTAGGCCGGAAAAACTGGCTCTTCGTGGGTTCCGACAACGGTGGCGAACATGCGGCGGTGTTGTACTCGCTGATCGGCACATGCCGTCTGAACAATGAGGAGCCAGAAAATGGCTGCGTTACGTCATTGAACATATCCAGGACTGGCCGGCAAACCGGGTACGTGATCTGTTGCCCTGGAAAGTTGAACTGACCGCTCAGTAAATATCAATACGGTTCTGACGAGCCGCTTACGTCAGCGAACGGCTCCCCCTGCGCAATACACTGCCAACTGAATAACGCATTCCTGTCAATACAGCTCTCGCTGTACACTTACGCTTCTACCAAAGCCATCAATACAATAGAACTCCGTCTAGATTAGACGGAGTTCTACTTATCCTGCATGAAATCGATATGACAGGCAGCCTGGTATTAGCTTTTTATACGCAGCACACTGACTTCTTAAACCACACTAGGAAAAATCACCCTATCCGCTTTCTCGGTATACTGAGAAAGCTGGTTGAAGTTCAGATAACGGTAAGTATCAACGGCGGTTTTATCTACCTGCGCCACGTAGGTCTGGTACTCTTCCGGCGTCGGCAGTTTGCCAATCAGCGCCGCAACAGCGGCCAGTTCCGCAGAAGCCAGGAAGACATTCGCGCCAGTACCCAAACGGTTCGGAAAGTTACGGGTAGAGGTGGAAACCACCGTCGCACCGTCTGCTACACGCGCCTGGTTACCCATACACAGGGAACAGCCAGGGATCTCGATACGCGCACCACTCTTACCGAAGACGCTGTAGTAGCCTTCTTCGGTCAACTGCGCGGCGTCCATACGGGTTGGCGGTGCCACCCACAGGCGGGTCGGCAGCTGGCCTTTATGCGCATCCAGCAGTTTACCCGCAGCACGGAAGTGACCGATGTTGGTCATGCAGGAACCGATAAACACTTCGTCGATCTTCTCGCCCTGTACCGCAGACAGCGGACGCGCGTCATCCGGGTCGTTCGGAGCACAGAGGATTGGCTCTTTGATATCCGCCAGATCGATGTCGATCACTGCCGCGTATTCCGCATCTGCATCGGCTTCCAGCAGCTCAGGATTCGCCAGCCATTTTTCCATGCCCTGAATACGGCGTTCCAGGGTACGATGATCGCCGTAACCTTCCGCGATCATCCACTTCAGCAGGACGATGTTGGAGTTCAGGTATTCGATGATCGGTTCTTTGTTCAGCTTGATGGTACAACCGGCAGCAGAACGCTCGGCGGACGCATCGGTCAGCTCAAAGGCCTGCTCAACTTTCAGATCCGGCAGACCTTCAATTTCCAGGATGCGGCCAGAGAAGATGTTTTTCTTGCCTTTCTTCTCAACGGTCAGCAGACCTTGTTTGATCGCATACAGCGGAATAGCGTGTACCAAATCGCGCAGGGTGATGCCCGGCTGCATTTTGCCTTTGAAGCGCACCAGAACGGATTCCGGCATATCCAGCGGCATGACGCCAGTTGCAGCAGCAAATGCCACCAGACCGGAGCCTGCCGGGAAAGAAATGCCGATCGGGAAACGGGTATGGGAATCACCACCGGTACCGACGGTATCCGGCAGCAGCATACGGTTCAGCCAGGAGTGGATTACGCCGTCACCCGGACGCAGCGACACACCGCCACGGTTCATAATGAAGTCCGGCAGCGTGTGGTGCGTATTCACGTCAACTGGTTTCGGATACGCCGCGGTGTGGCAGAAAGACTGCATCACCAGGTCAGCCGAGAAGCCCAGGCACGCCAGGTCTTTCAGTTCATCACGGGTCATCGGGCCGGTGGTGTCCTGTGAACCTACAGAAGTCATTTTCGGTTCGCAGTACGCGCCCGGACGAATGCCTTTCACACCGCAGGCACGACCTACCATTTTCTGCGCCAGCGAGAAGCCGCGATCGCTCTCAGCGACATCTTTCGCCTGACGGAACACATCACTGTGCGGCAGGCCAAGTGCTTCACGCGCTTTGGTGGTCAGGCCACGCCCGATAATCAGCGGAATACGGCCGCCAGCACGCACTTCATCAATCAGCACGTCGGTTTTCAGTTCGAAGGTTGCCAGCAGTTCGCCGGTTTCGTGGTTACGCACTTCACCTTTGTACGGGTAAACGTCAATTACGTCGCCCATGTTCAGGTTAGAGACGTCGACTTCGATTGGCAGTGCACCCGCATCTTCCATCGTGTTAAAGAAGATGGGTGCAATTTTACCGCCGAGGCACAAACCACCGCCGCGTTTGTTCGGCACATGTGGAATATCATCGCCCATAAACCACAGAACGGAGTTCGTGGCGGATTTACGCGATGACCCCGTACCCACAACGTCACCGACGTACGCCAGCGGGAAACCTTTCTGTTGCAGAGCTTCAATCTGTTTGATCGGGCCAACAACACCAGGCTGATCTGGCTCGATGCCTTCACGGGCGTTTTTCAGCATCGCCAGCGCGTGCAGTGGGATATCCGGGCGTGACCACGCATCCGGTGCCGGAGAGAGGTCATCGGTGTTGGTTTCGCCAGTGACTTTGAAGACGGTAACGGTCAGTTTTTCAGCCAGCGCCGGGCGATTCAGGAACCATTCGGCATCCGCCCAGGACTGCATTACCTGCTTCGCATATTCGTTGCCTGCTTTGGCTTTCTCTTCTACGTCATAGAAGTTATCGAACATCAGCAGCGTGTGAGAAAGTGCTTTGGCAGCGATCGGTGCCAGTTTGGCATCATCCAGCGCGTCGATCAGCGGATGAATGTTGTAACCACCCTGCATGGTGCCCAGCAGTTCGATGGCCTTTTCCGGTGTCAGCAGTGGGGATTTGGCTTCACCTTTGGCGACAGCAGCCAGGAAGCCTGCTTTGACATAGGCGGCTTCATCAACGCCAGGGGGAACACGGTTGGTTAACAGATCTAACAGGAATTCTTCTTCGCCCGCGGGCGGGTTTTTCAGCAGCTCTACAAGCGCGGCCATTTGGTTTGCATCCAGGGGTTTGGGCGCAATCCCCTCAGCGGCACGCTCAGCTACATGCTTACGGTATTCTTTTAACATAGTTAACTCCGGATATATTAATGATTCAGCGCCCGGTTAGGGACGCTAAAAACCAGGTGACAATTAGCAAATCGGCACTGCCGCCTGGACTGAGATTTCGTTCGATACACTCCCTGTCGAACTGCCGGAGATAATCGAGATCGGCGAGGGTTCGGATGCCCCCTTTTTGCAATAATGTTTGCGCCTCGCGCTGTAGCCAGCGCAGGCCCCCCTCGCCACCGCGCGATGCAACGTTGGTATCGCCGTTGGTAGCCATCAGTAGGAGCAAGGTATCGAGCAATGCCAGTTCAGGATCTAATCCCTGATCCAGCAGAGTGAGGTAATGCGGCAAGGCGTGGTTGATCACCAGTGGATAACCCGCTTCGGCTTCACCGCGTGCGCCGGTAAGGCCTAGCTGCTGGTACAACCGTTGACCTGCCGTCAGTTGTGAATTATTGGTACGCAGTTCACGATCGGTCAGGCCACGGCAGAAACTTGCCGCCGTAGAACATACGGTTGTTGGCGTTACCGGCTGGTTGAGCTGAAGCAAACGGCCAATTGCCGCACATAGCAGCCCTAAAGAAAAAATGCTGCCTTTATGCGTGTTTACGCCCGCAGTGGCGCGGAACATATCACCTTCGCAAGCCATACCAATTGGGCGTAATCCGTGGAGTACCGCTTCCGGTGCCATTTCTGCACTACAGGCACCAAATTCAATGAAACGGGGTAACCAGCCCTGAATCGCCAGCGCGCTGCGGTGAAAATCTTCCAGCGCCATATCTTTATGCGCACCGCAGTTAATCCGATCCACGAGGCCTGGTTTCGGTGACAGATTGACTTCAGTCAGCATGGCGCGCCAGCCCAGCAGGGCGTACTCATCGATTAATGACGTCGCAAGCTTTGTGGTTTTAGTTGACGTTGCAGGCATCGACATCGTTCAGCAGCGCCTCCATGCGGTTGAGTAAATCGGTCAGTTGATGGGTTTTTCCACGCGCGCAAACAGCTGCGCTTTGCTCGCACAACAGGCAGCGGCGAGGCGGCAGTGAATAATCGCGGCGGGAGAGAATGTCGCCTTCGGGCGTCAGGACATCGATATCCCATAACCGCCCGAGAGGATGATTATGTTCAAGCTCAATGGTGGCGAGCTTGAGGTCGCGAGCCGGGGCGGCAATGCTCAACATGCCCTCCGGCCCGCTGGCGGAAACCAGTGCAGCCTGCTCCTGAATTTGCCAGCCCTGTTTTGCGGCTAAGGCACGCAAGGCTGTCACGCCATGATTAAAAATTCGGCGTGTGACCTCGCTGTCTTTAATCGGCCCAGGCGCAACCACGGTAAAGGAGACCAGTGGAACAGGATGGCGCTTGAGCCAGGCGTGTTGCCGTGCTTGCCTTTCATCCCGGCTGACGAGCAGCTCGGGAATTGACACCGCATGGTGGCTGGCGAGTTCAGGAAGCAGGTGCATGACTTATTCCTTCACCTGATGCACAACATCGATCACCGAGCCATCGCGGTAACGCACAACGGCAACGACGCGGTCGGTGAATTCAATCGGCTGTGGTTCACCGGTCAGCAGACGCGCACGTTCACGCAGCCACTCAATAGAAACCACTTTGATCCCCGCTTCCTGCAGACGTTCTGCCAGCTCCGGACGTGCCGGGTTAACAGCGATGCCGTGGTCTGTGACCAGAATATCGACACTGGAGCCCGGGGTGATGCAGGTCAGCACGTTATCCACCAGCGTCGGAATACGACCGCGTACCAGCGGCGCGACGATGATGGAAAGCGCAGAGGCAATTGCGGTATCGCAGTGACCACCGGAAGCACCACGCAGTACGCCGTCAGAGCCGGTCAGCACGTTAACGTTGAACTGGGTGTCAATTTCCAGCGCACTCAGTACCACCACGTCGAGACGATCAACCGATGCGCCTTTCGACCCCCAGTTAGCGTACTGGTTGGCGCTGATTTCGATGTGATTGGGGTTACGGGCCAGCGATTGCGCAGCATGGCTGTCAAAGCTCTGCACATCCAGCAGTTTGCGGATCAGACCTTTTTCGTGCAGATCAACCATCGTTGCGGTAATACCGCCGAGGGCGAAGTCGGCGCGAATATCGCGGCTACGCATTTTGTCTTCCAGGAAACGGGTTACCGCCAGCGAAGCGCCGCCGGTGCCGGTCTGCATAGAGAAACCTTCTTTGAAGTAGCCAGAGTTAACAATCACATCCGCAGCGCTACGGGCAATAAGCAGTTCGCGCGGGTTAGTGGTCATACGGGTAGCACCAGCGCCGATTTTTGCAGCATCGCCAACGCGATCAACTTTGACGATCAGATCAACCTGATCTTGCTCAATGCTTGCCGGATTATGCGGATAAGGCAGCAGTTCTTCGGTAAGCATCACGACCTGTTTTGCGTTGTCGGCATCAACCATTGCATAGCCGAGGGAGCCGCAGCAGGCTTTACCGGAGTAGCCGTTGGCATTACCGAATTCATCACAGGACGGGACGCCGAGGAAAGCCACATCGATATTCAGTTCGCCGCTCTGTACCAGATGCACACGTCCGCCGTGAGAGTGGATTTGCACCGGTTCCGCCAGCAGACCACGGGAGATTTCTTCCGCCAGTGGACCGCGCAGGCCAGAGGTATAAATGCGGGTAACCACGCCCTGGCGAATGTGTTCTACCAGCGGCGCATGGCAATCACTCAGGGAGCTGGAGGCCAGAGTCAGGTTTTTAAAGCCCATCTTCGCGATGACGTCCATCACCATATTGACGATCAGGTCACCGCCACGGAAAGCGTGATGGAAGGAAGCCGTCATGCCGTCCTGTAAACCAGAGCGACGAATCGCTTCTTCCAGGTTGGCGCACAGTTTGCGATCGCGCGCTTTTTCAGCCTGGTAGGTTTGCTTTGGCGAGTTCTGGAAAGCGGCAAGATCGCATTCAGCGCGACGATTCCAGGCCGCTACCCGTTCTTGTCGTTGAGATTGTTCAATTTTCTGCGTCATTTTGATTGCCTTATTCTTCGCGGAT
>NZ_JBJQJA010000024.1:0-43263 GCF_046487665.1 Escherichia sp. WS1152
CCCCGCTGACCCGGCGGCGTGTTTGCCGTTGTTCCGTGTCAGTGGTGGCGCATTATAGGGAGTTATTCCGGCCTGACAAGAGGAAATTTAAAATAATTTTCTGACCGCGCAACATTCAACCAAATCAGCCTAAAACTGCCAGTTTTTCGAGCGTTTCGAAGCCGTAACGCTGTAAAACGGGCAATAATTGTTCAGCTTCTGGCGTCATTGCCATACAAAAGGCAATATTCGCATCGGCAGATTTTGCATCCGGGGCTTCATGTTCTAACAACCAGGCCGTTCGGCGAGCAATCGCTGCGCCAGAATCCACCAGCCGGGTTCCCTCTGGCAGCACTTGTAACAGTTCTTCTTGTAGTAGAGGGAAATGGGTGCAACCCAATACAACGGTATCTGGCGGCTCTTTCATTCTTAACCACGGGCGTAGGATACGTTTTAGTGCATCCAGAGAAACATCTTCGCCATGCAGCTTCGCTTCAGCCAACTCAACCATCTCTGCCGAGCCCAGCATTTCTATCTGGCATTCATTAGCGAAACGCGCGATCAGCTCATGAGTATAAGAACGTTTAACTGTTCCGCGGGTTGCCAGTAATCCGACAATGCCATTTGCCGTCAGACGTGCAGCAGGTTTAATCGCCGGCACGACACCAACAACCGGGAAGTCGAACTTTTCGCGTAATGCAGGAAGTGAAACGGTACTGGCAGTGTTGCAAGCGACCACAGCCAGCGCAAGGGGATAACGTTCTTGCACCGCGGTGACAATTGCCACCACTCGCTCAACAATAAACGCTTCGCTTTTTTCGCCATACGGGAAAGCGACGTTATCGAAAGCATAAATGTAATGGAGATCCGGTAAGAGATGCCGGATCTCGTCATAGACCGACAACCCACCGACGCCGGAGTCAAACACCAGCACGGTGGGACGTGGTTCAGAAGGTGTAGCTGCCAGACAAGGTGTATTCCCGTCCTGCAGTTTGGTAGCCATAGACTGTCTCATAATCTTTGTCGAACAGGTTGGCTATTTTACCACGAACTGTCAGGTGAGAGGTGACCGGATACGCAACCGCAAGATCCCACAAGCTCACACCGCCCATTTTAACGGTTTGATAAGGATAAGATGAGTAATCCTTATCATAGCGAGTGCCTAAATACTGATAAGTAATACCCCAGTCGAAGTCATACAACTGCCAGTCGAGCTGGTATTTCACCTGCTGTTTAGCACGGCGTAACAACGGCGTGTCGGTAATTGCATTGCGCGCATCGACATAATCATAACTCACAGTATGCGTCAGTGGTCCGGTATCAAAATTGGCGGTCGCCTCGACGCCCTTAATCCGCGCTTTCCCTTCGTTGTAATATTTCAGGGTGTGATCATCATAATCGATCAAGTCACTGACATCGTTACGATATCCGGAAATACGCCAGTTCACCCCAGCGGTTAAGCCTTCAAACGCGCCTTCCCACTGTTTGCTTTTCTCCGGGTCCAGATTCGGATTTCCGTAGAAGCCATACAGTTGCCCCAGATTTGGTGCCTTATAAGATGTCCCGTACGAAGCAATGAAGCGATAACCTTCGATGAATTCCCAACCGGCGCTGGTTTGCCAGGTTCCATGACGACCAAACTGTGAGTTATCGTCGCTGCGTGCTGCGCCTTCAAAGGTAAAATCGCCGACTTGTTGCAGCCCGGTCAGATAGATGCCGGTATTACGTTGATCATATCCATCCTTAACATAAGCTGTGCCCGGTGCCGTGCTCTGCTTCTGCCAGTCAACACCCGCACCAACATTACCGTGGCCAATGATGATGTTGTTTGCCCACTGGACGGTGTATTGCTTCATCTCATCGAGCGTCGCCGACGAATCATAACGACCATAATGGGGATCGTAGTTGTAATCTTTGCTATGGCTATAGCTGGTAATGAGTTGTGATTTAATCAGTTCGCCGTTATATCGCAGCCCGGCGTCCCAACTTTGACTATAGAGTTTACGGGTATCGACCAATGGTGAACCCGGAGAATAATACGCGTCATAATTGGTACGGTTATCATAGCCATAGCCGCGCACAAAGCCGCTCCAGGCATCAGTAAAGTTATGCTCCAGCGCGCCATAAAGCGTTTTACTTAAAAAACCATCGTTATCTGGCTGCGCTTGCGTTCCGGTATTACCATAGGCAACAACATCATAACCATGAGTATGGGCATAATCGCCCAACAACGTTACTCGTGTCTTATCCCCCAGTTGTTGCTGTGTAGAGACATCATAGTTTTGATAACTATTGCTTCCCCACCCTGCTGAAATTTCCGTTCCGGGTTCATCGCGCGTCGTGATGATATTCACCACCCCGCCTATTGCATCGGAACCATAAACGGCGGAGCGCGGCCCACGGATATATTCAACACGCTGGACAAGCGCAATAGGGAACTGGCTAAGGTCGGCAGAACCACTCACCCCCGCCAGATTCAGGCGTACGCCATCAATTAACACCAACACATGACTGGCATTTGTACCGCGAATAAAAATAGATGAGAGCTGACCTGAACCGCCGTTTTGGGTGATATCGACGCCCGGAAGACGGCGCAGCACATCATTAACCGAGGTCGACTGCCAGCGGTCGATATCCTGACGCGTCACAACGGTGGTTGGTGCAAGCACAGTGCTGCGCGGCTGTTCAAAACGGTTAGCAGTAACGACGAGAGTATCCGGGCTGGTATCCTGTGCCCAAGCGGAAAAGGCTGTGACAGAACACGCCGTCAGCAGCGAAGCTTTTTTAATCATTGTAAAGCATCCACAATAGAAGAAGGATGCCGCAGGTTTCATCAATATTACGCGATGATGAGAACCAGATGCGACGTTGGCCGGCAGGTCTTCGGGCTTGGAGGGGTATCTAAGATACTAAGAGATGATGACTTCCCACCGAATGGCAGTGTCCGCATAACGCAATCATCGCACCTTTCCTTACCGCTGCGCGTCAGCTCCAGATTCGCACTGGATTCCCTATTAACTCACAGGACCGGCAAGTGGATGCTACAGGTTGTAACAAGTTACTGTCCAGACGTAGCTCACAAATAGGAATTCATCAAGATCTGGACATCTGATGAGCAATCCCTACAATCGCCGCGTACTTTAATTTTTCAGGATACATCATGACCCCCGAACACCTTCCAACAGAACAGTATGAAGCGCAGTTAGCCGAAAAAGTGGTACGTTTGCAAAGTATGATGGCACCGTTTTCTGACCTGGTTCCGGAAGTGTTTCGCTCGCCGGTCAGTCATTACCGGATGCGTGCGGAGTTCCGCATCTGGCACGATGGCGATGACCTGTACCACATCATTTTCGATCAACAAACCAAAAGCCGTATCCGGGTGGATAGCTTCCCCGCCGCCAGTGAACTCATCAACCAGTTGATGACGGCGATGATTGCGGGTGTGCGTAATAATCCCATTCTGCGCCACAAGTTGTTCCAGATTG
The DNA here is from genome assembly GCF_046487665.1 of Escherichia sp. WS1152. Taxonomy (NCBI): domain Bacteria; kingdom Pseudomonadati; phylum Pseudomonadota; class Gammaproteobacteria; order Enterobacterales; family Enterobacteriaceae; genus Escherichia; species Escherichia sp. WS1152. The sequence goes on from NZ_JBJQJA010000024.1 coordinate 3,465, forward strand.
ATTACCTCACCACGCTGAGTAATCAGGCGGTGGTTTCCTTGCTGTACCATAAAAAGCTGGATGATGAGTGGCGTCAGGAAGCGGAAGCCCTGCGCGATGCACTGCGAGCACAGAATCTGAATGTGCATCTGATTGGTCGGGCAACGAAAACCAAAATCGCGCTGGATCAAGATTACATCGACGAACGTCTGCCGGTCGCAGGGAAAGAGATGATCTACCGTCAGGTAGAAAACAGCTTTACCCAGCCGAACGCGGCGATGAATATTCAGATGCTGGAATGGGCGCTGGACGTAACCAAAGGCTCAAAAGGCGATTTACTGGAGCTGTACTGCGGCAACGGTAACTTCTCATTAGCCCTGGCGCGCAATTTTGATCGGGTATTAGCCACCGAAATCGCCAAGCCGTCAGTCGCTGCCGCGCAATACAATATTGCCGCTAACCATATTGATAACGTACAAATTATTCGTATGGCGGCAGAAGAATTTACTCAGGCGATGAATGGCGTGCGCGAGTTTAACCGCCTGCAAGGGATCGACTTAAAGAGTTATCAGTGCGAAACCATTTTTGTCGACCCACCGCGCAGCGGTCTGGACAGTGAAACCGAGAAAATGGTGCAGGCGTATCCACGTATTCTGTATATCTCCTGCAATCCGGAAACGTTATGCAAGAATCTGGAAACATTAAGCCAGACGCACAAGGTCGAACGCCTGGCTCTGTTTGATCAGTTCCCCTACACGCACCATATGGAGTGCGGCGTATTACTGACCGCGAAGTAAAACCCATGCCGGATGCGCCAGCATCCGGCATGATACCGATTACTCAGCAACTTCCTGCTTACGGTTACGCATCTTCGCGCCAATCCAGAACACCATAATGACGGAGAGTACTGCCGGGAAGAAGTTAGAGCCGATATCCGGATATTCCGCACGAACTACCGTGCTGTACAGCAGTACGCCGAGAATAAAACAGGCAGCTGCCAGACCCGGCAAGCCTACCGGCATGGTGCGATTAAGATAACGTTGATGCAGGCAGTAAACCGTCAGCACCAGGGAAATAATCGGGAATACAGAAAATGGCACAATGGAGCTAAACAGCGCTGCGAAAGTACCATTAATCGATAAGCCAGCAACCAACGCCAGCAGCAGCGTACCTCTATCTTGATTTGCTTGTTTCATTACTCGTCCTTCACATTTCCCGGAATAATTGCGGTTTTCTCTTGTTCACGGCGATACCAGTAATAAGCCCCTTTCGAAATCATTCGCAGTTGCAGTACCAGTCGCTCTTCTAATTGCCGACGTTGTTCGACGCCGACGTCCAACGCCTCGGCACCCGCACTGAAGACAATTGTCACCATTGCTTCGGCTTGCGCTTCAGTAAACGCACGCGGCATATGGTTTTCGAGTTCCAGATAGTCCGCAAGTTCCGCAATGAAGTGCTGAATTTCACGCGCAACGGCGGCACGAAACGCAGCGGAGGTGCCGGAGCGTTCCCGCAATAATAACCGGAAGGCGTTAGGATTATTACCGATGAACTCCATAAATGTGGAGACCGAGGTGCGGATCACACTCCCGCCTTTGGCGATACGCTGACGCGCCTGGCGCATGAGTTGGCGTAGCATTAAACCGCTCTCATCAACCATGGTCAGACCCAGTTCGTCTACGTCGCGGAAATGCCGATAAAAAGAGGTGGGAGCAATGCCCGCTTCACGCGCCACTTCACGCAAACTCAAGCTGGCGAAGCTGCGTTCAGCACTTAATTGGCTAAATGCGGCTTCCACCAGCGAACGGCGGGTTTTTTCTTTTTGTTGCGCTCTTACGCCCATCACGATGTCTGAATCCTTGCCAAAAGTACTGCTGGCACTATACCAGAGAATGAACATACTGGATTGCTCCAGTATTGTGAATGAACGGTAACGCAATAAAACATATTTACTGCAATTCTTTGGCCGGTTCTTTTACGTACAACAACGCCAACATCGACAGCAACGTGCCTCCACCCAGATACCACGCCGGAGCCGTCAAACTATCCAGCAACACGATGGATTGCGTAGCGAAATATTGAGCAAAACCGCCAAAGATTGCCACACCAATGCTATAAACCAGCGCAAAACCCAATGCCCGAATCCGTTTCGGCAACAGTTCAGAGATCAACAACATCACTGGCACACCGCCAAGCGTGGTAAAGCTGACCATCACGAAAACCACCGTCAGCAACATGCCAGGGCTTGGGTAATTCACCAACAGCCAGAATGACGGCCAGCTACAGATCAGCACCATCACACGGGAGATTAAAATCAGCTTTTTACGCCCGACCGAATCGCACAACATCCCCACAAGCAGCGCACCCACAAACGTAATAACGCCCGCCAGTAACATCGCTGCATGAGAATAATGTTGAGGCATCGCCAGATACTTCGCCGCCCAGGTGCCGTAATAAAAGAGGGAGATATAGGTTGCGACCGTGCTACCAATAGCGAGTAAAACGCCATTAACGATAGTCGCCTTATGTTGCAGGAGCAGAGAAAACGCGCTTTCGCTGGTAGCAGCTTTTTTATTGCGCACAGGCTCAGGTACGTCATTTTCCAGACTCAAACGCAACCAACAGCCGACAGGCGCTAATAACACGCCAATAAAAAACGGCACACGCCAGCCCCATTCAGCCATGACGGTTTCTGAACCGGTCGCAAAGGGCAGCCATGCACTTAAACCTAAAGCGACAACACCTCCAAAAGTTGTTGCCAGGCCTTGAGTCGCCAGTGACCAACTGCTGTAAAAACCGCGACGATTTGCCGGAGCTGACTCCACCAGTAGCGACATTGAAGCCCCAACTTCACCGCCTGCTGCAACACCCTGAATCAAACGAGCAAGTACCAGAGTTGCCGTTCCCCAATAGCCCGCCGTCGCATACGTCGGCGCAATGCCAATCATCAACGTGCCGAGGCTCATCAGGGCAATAGTGAACACCATCGCGGGTTTGCGTCCGAAACGATCGGCCCAGGCCCCGACGATAATTCCACCAAGCGGGCGCATAAAAAAACTCACGCCAAACGTTGCAAATGCCAGTAACAGCGCGACATTGTGATCAGCGCTGGGTGGGAAGAAAAGTGTACTGATATAGACCACAAAAAAGTTGTAAACGCCAAAATCAAACAATTCGAGCGCATTGCCAAACGCCGAGGCAAAAATCACCCGCCTGCCGCTGGGCTTTTTCTTCACACTCACGGTTTCATTTACGATCGCCGTCATTCCATGTTCCTTGCCAAAAAGTGTTGTTGTGTGTTGTTTTATTTATTGCAGCCAGGCTTCTACCAGTGCGCCCCAGTAGCTGCTTGCCGGGACCAGACTTGCATCGTTGAAGTCGTAACCCGGGTTATGCACCATGCAGGAACCTTCCCCGACATCGCCATTACCGAATAACAGGAAACCGCCTTTGGGTTGGGCTTCCAGCATGAAAGAGAAATCTTCACTGCCCATCAGAGGCTTGATGCCAAACTCGGCCAGCTCTTCACCAAACGTTTTACACGCCACCTGCCAGGCGAAGCGCGCCATCTCCTCGTCATTCACTAATACCGGTGTACCGTTAACATGCGTAACCTCAGCCGTAGCACCAAAGCTGGCAGCCAGGGCTTGTGCCAGAGCAGGAATACGGGTCAGAAGAAGTTGTCGGGTATCGCGGCTAAGAGAGCGGACGCTGATTTTCATCTCAGCACTGTCAGGAATGACGTTAGCCGCCTCACCCGCAACAATGCTGCCGACGGTAATTACCGCCGCTTCCAGCGGATCGACATTGCGCGACACAATGCTTTGTAATGCGGTGGTGATATGTGCCGCGACCAGCACCGGATCGATGGCTTTGTGCGGGATCGCACCGTGTCCGCCACAACCACGAACTGTAATATGGAACTGATCCATTGACGCCATCAGTGCCCCTGGCTGGAAATAAAACTTACCCACCGGCAGACCGGGCATGTTATGCATGCCGAAAATGACATCGCAGGGGAAATGATCAAAAAGCCCCTCTTTAACCATGATCTCACCGCCATTAATCATCTCTTCCGCAGGCTGGAAGATAAGACGTAACGTGCCGTTAAAACGGCGGGTTTCGGCAAAATAACGCGCGGCCCCCAGCAGTATGGTGGTATGCCCGTCATGCCCGCAGGCGTGCATTAAACCAGGATGTTTACTGGCCCAGAGCTTGCCACTATTTTCATAAATCGGCAGCGCATCCATATCCGCCCGCAGGCCAATACTTTTCTCTCCGTCGCCCACTTTTAACGTGGCCACTATCCCCGTCGTCGCCAGTCCTTGCTCTACTTCATAGCCCCACTGACGCAGCTTTTCCGCAACCAAAGCACTGGTTTTAAATTCTTGTAATCCCAGCTCCGGGTTTTCGTGGATCTGATGGCGGATCTCACGCAGTTCTTCCTCAAACCCTCGAATATAGTGTTCGATCATCGGCTATTCCTTTATTCACTTATAAACAGGCTAATTAACGGATTTTATTGATGGTATAAATACAAATAACCCATCAATATAAAATATTTATATGTTTGTTTTATAAGAATATTTCATAAAGACAATAACAAAAAAGCACGCTTCGGCAAGATAAAACTATCAGCCATAATAAAAAGCGATTAATAGTGAATAAATGGGTTAAGAAGGAGGCAGACAAAGCAAAGGCCGCTCACGCTATAGCCAGATTAATGACGGGGATCAATTGGCTTACCCGCGATAAAATGTTACCATTCTGTTGCTTTTATGTATAAGAACAGGTAAGCCCTACCATGCCACATTCCTACGATTACGATGCCATAGTAATAGGTTCCGGCCCCGGCGGCGAAGGCGCTGCAATGGGCCTGGTTAAGCAAGGTGCGCGCGTCGCAGTTATCGAGCGTTATCAAAATGTTGGCGGCGGTTGCACCCACTGGGGCACCATCCCGTCGAAAGCTCTCCGTCACGCCGTCAGCCGCATTATAGAATTCAATCAAAACCCACTATACAGCGACCATTCCCGACTGCTCCGCTCTTCTTTTGCCGATATCCTTAACCATGCCGATAACGTGATTAATCAACAAACGCGCATGCGTCAGGGATTTTACGAACGTAATCACTGTGAAATATTGCAGGGGAACGCTCGCTTTGTTGACGAGCATACGTTGGCGCTGGATTGCCCGGACGGCAGCGTTGAAACACTAACCGCTGAAAAATTTGTTATTGCCTGCGGCTCTCGTCCATATCATCCAACAGATGTTGATTTCACCCATCCACGCATTTACGACAGCGACTCAATTCTCAGCATGCACCACGAACCGCGCCATGTACTTATCTATGGTGCTGGAGTGATCGGCTGTGAATATGCGTCGATCTTCCGCGGTATGGATGTAAAAGTGGATCTGATCAACACCCGCGATCGCCTGCTGGCATTTCTCGATCAAGAGATGTCAGATTCTCTCTCCTATCACTTCTGGAACAGTGGCGTAGTGATTCGTCACAACGAAGAGTACGAGAAGATCGAAGGCTGTGACGACGGTGTAATCATGCATCTGAAGTCGGGTAAAAAACTGAAAGCCGACTGTCTGCTCTATGCCAACGGCCGCACCGGTAATACCGATTCGCTGGCATTACAGAACATTGGGCTGGAAACTGACAGTCGCGGACAGCTGAAGGTCAACAGCATGTATCAGACCGCACAGCCGCACGTTTACGCGGTGGGCGACGTGATTGGTTATCCGAGCCTGGCATCAGCGGCCTATGACCAGGGGCGCATTGCCGCGCAGGCGCTGGTAAAAGGCGAAGCCACCGCGCATCTGATTGAAGATATCCCTACCGGCATTTACACCATCCCGGAAATCAGCTCTGTGGGCAAAACCGAACAGCAGCTGACCGCGATGAAAGTGCCATATGAAGTGGGCCGCGCCCAGTTTAAACATCTGGCACGCGCACAAATCGTTGGCATGAACGTGGGCACGCTGAAAATTTTGTTCCATCGGGAAACGAAAGAGATTCTGGGCATTCACTGCTTTGGCGAGCGCGCTGCCGAAATTATTCATATCGGTCAGGCGATTATGGAACAGAAAGGTGGCGGCAACACTATTGAGTACTTCGTCAACACCACCTTTAACTACCCGACGATGGCGGAAGCCTATCGGGTAGCTGCGTTAAACGGTTTAAACCGCCTGTTTTAACACTTTATCGAAATGGCCATCCATTCTTGCGCGGATGGCCTCTGCCAGCTGCTCATAGCGGCTGCGCAGCGGTGAGCCAGGACGATAAACCAGGCCAATAGTGCGGCGAGGTTCCGGCTTAATACACGGCAAATAAACAACCCCATCGCGTTTGCGCTCCGGCGGCACAGCCAGCGCAGGCAGTAAAGTGATCCCGCTACCTGCCGCCACCATGTTACGCAGTGTCTCCAGGCTGGTCGCGCGGAAGTGTGTATCTTCATCCGCCCCGGCTTCAAAGCAGAAACCCATTGCCTGATCGCGCAAACAGTGACCATCTTCCAGCATCAGCAGTTTTTCCCCTGCCAGGTCGGCCATCGGTACACATTCGCGGTTCGCCCACGGGTGATCTTCATAGATAGCCAGCAACATTGGCTCATCAAACAACGGCACTTCAATGAATGCTTCGCTCTCTTTCACCAGCGCGAGGATCACGCAATCGAGTTTGCCACTGTCCAGTTGCGCCAGTAACTGGTGGGTCTGTGCTTCATGCAGATACATTTCCAGCTTTGGAAAGGTCTGGTGCAGCATCGGGATAATATGCGGTAGCAGGTACGGTCCAACCGTGGGAATCAAACCAATATGCAGCGGTCCGGACATCGTCTCGCCCTGCTGGCTTGCCATCTCTTTAAGGACTTTCACCTCACGCAGCACGGTACGCGCCTGATCCACCAGCAGCATTCCCGCCTGGGTGAACAATACTTTACGGCTGGTCCGCTCCAGCAACATCACGCCCAGCTCATCTTCCAGCTTACGAATTTGCCCGCTAAGCGTCGGCTGGCTAACGTGGCAGGAATCTGCCGCACGCCGAAAATGGCGGTGTTCGGCCAATGCCACCAGGTACTCAAGATCACGAATATTCATTATCCATCCTCCATTGCCACGATAGTTCGCGGCGATAGGTAGCATAGCAACGAACGATTATCCCTATCAAGCATTCTGACTGATAATTGCTCACAGAAACGGAGCGGCACCTCTTTTAACCCTTGAAGTCACTGCCCGTTTCGAGAGTTTCTCAACTCGAATAACTAAAGCCAACGTGAACTTTTGCGGATCTCCAGGATCCGCTTTTTTTTGCCATAAAAAAGCCCGGCGATAAGCCAGGCTCAAATTTATACATATAAATGTTCTTACCCCAACCGCGCCTGCGCAAAAGCAATTGCCTGCGCCACCTGCTGCGGTGAGACGCCGCCTTTTGCCGCACGCTTGTCGAGGCACGATTGCAGCGACAGAATCGGATAGACATCTTCGCCAATCACCTGGCTGAATTTCTGTAACTCAGTCAGCGGCAACTCTTCCAGCGGTTTGCCCTGACGAATAGCTTCCACCACCGCTTCACCCACGATATGGTGCGCCTCGCGGAACGGCACGCCTTTCGCCACCAGGTAATCCGCCAGTTCAGTGGCGTTCGCATACCCCTGCTGCGCCGCTTCCTGGCAACGCGGACGTTTCACCTGAATGCCGTCCAGCACCAGCGCCGCCATATGCAGGCAGTCCAGCCAGGTGTCGAGCGCGTCGAACAGGCCTTCTTTGTCTTCCTGCATATCTTTGTTGTAAGCCAGCGGCAAACCTTTCAGCGTCATCATCATGCCGGTTAACGCGCCCTGCACCCGACCGCATTTACCGCGAATCAGCTCCAGCGCATCCGGGTTTTTCTTCTGCGGCATTAATGATGAACCGGAAGTCACGCGGTCAGAAAGCTCGACAAACCCTGCTTCGCCGGTGTTAAAGAAGATCAGATCTTCAGCAAAACGCGACAGATGCACCATGCCGATAGCGGCAGCAGAAAGCAGTTCCAGCACGTGGTCGCGGTCAGAAACGCTGTCGAGACTGTTACGGGTCGCCGAAGCAAAGCCCAGCCAGCCAGCTAACTGTTCACGGTCGATTTCATAGGCCGTTCCCGCCAGCGCGCCACAGCCTAACGGGCTGACATCCAGACGCTTAAGCGCATCCTGCAAGCGGCTTTCATCACGCGCCAGCATCTCAACATAGGCCAGACACCAGTGCGCGAATGTCACCGGCTGGGCACGTTGCAGGTGGGTATAGCCCGGCATCACCGCGTCCTGATTATTCTGCGCGGTTTCTACCAGCGCCGATTGCAACTGGCGGTTAGCCGTCAGCAACTCGCCAACGGTATCCTTGCACCACAGTTTCAGGTCAGTCGCGACCTGGTCATTACGGCTACGCCCGGTATGCAGCTTTTTGCCTAACTGCCCCACTTTGTCGATCAGTTTCCCTTCCACCCAGCTATGGATATCTTCGGCGTCGCTTTCAAGGATTTGTTGTGGCCTGGCGCGAACATCTTCCAGCAGCACGTTCAGCGCCTCTTCCAGTTGCGCCTGTTCTTCTGCGGTTAACACGCCTACCGTTACCAGGGCTTTGGACCAGGCCACAGAGCCAACAATATCCTGCTCCGCCAGACGGTAATCAAAGCGCAGTGAGTCGTTAAATTGTTTGAACCGTTGATCTGCTGCCTGGGTAAAACGCCCGCCCCAAAGTGCCATAACTCTGTTTCCTTATTTTGAATTCAATGCCGGAAAGCTACGCCTCCGGCTAACAAAACTTAAGCTAAAATCCGCGTACCCATCGGCATACCGTTAAACAGTGCCGGAAGCTGCTCCGCATGACGCCAGGAGGCGATATCCACAGGGCGGCCCAGCGTGCGCGCAGCATCCAGCGCCGCGTTCACTTTCACAATCATGCCGTCAGTAATAATGCCCTGCTCAATCAGTTGTTCTGCTTTCGCGGCGGTCATTTCGGCAATACGTTGCCCTTTGCCGTCGAGAATGCCGCTGACATCAGAGAGCAAAATCAGATCCGCGCCCAGCGTTGCCGCCAGCGCCGTCGCTGCCTGATCAGCATTGACGTTCATCAGTTGCCCTTCGTCCGTTACGCCAATGGAGCTGACCACCGGCAGATAACCGTTTTCCAGCAATGTATTGATAAGTTTAGGCGAACCTGGCTGCGCCAGTCCAACATGGCCTAACTCTTCATCAAGCTGGGTCACTTTTACGCTGTCGCCATCGCCGAGAAACAAACCTACGGCCGCAATCTGATGTTTCTTCGCCCATGCCAGCAGGGTTTTATTTGCCGTTCCCGCCAGTGCTCCAGTGATAATGTCTATCTGATCCGCAGGCGTCACCCGCAGGCCATTTTTCTTTTTCACCGGCAGATTCAGCCCTTTCATCAGCTCATCCACCACGCAACCGCCGCCGTGGACAATCACCAGCGGACGCTGATGTGACTCACGATAATTCACCAGTGCGCTAAACAGACGCTCCAGCGCCTCTTCACTATCCAGCAGTACGCCACCCAGTTTGATAATTAATGGATTCATCATTGCACCCTTAAATAAGAGACTGCGTTTCCGCATAGCCGAAACGAATATTGGCGCACTGTACCGCTTGTGCCGCCGCGCCTTTCAGTAAGTTGTCTTCGGTCGCCACAATAATCAAATGCTCGCCCTGAACGGCAAACCCGATATCGCAAAATGGCAGCCCAACGACATTTTTCAGCGCCGGAACGCCTTTGTCATACAGCCGCACCAGCGGTTTATGGGCATACGCCTGCTGTAACACTTGCGCGACTTGCGCCTGGGTCACACCCGATTTCAGGCGGCAGGTAATGGTTTCGAGAATGCCGCGCGGGAAATTGCCCAGATGTGGGGTGAAGATAACGTCAGCACCGAGGTGTGTGGCGATCTCTGGTTGATGGCGATGAGTAAAGACGCCATACGGTTGCAGGCTAACTTCACAAAAACTATTTGAAATCGCTGCCTTACGTCCTGCACCGCTCACGCCGCTGGTGGCGTTGATCACCGGCCACTGATTGAGGTCAAGAAGATCGGCATCAATCAACGGTTTCAGCGCCAGCTGTGCCGCCGTCGGATAACAGCCTGGCACCGCAATCAAATTCGCTTCTTTTAATTTATTACCGCTCCACTCCGCCAGACCGTAGGCTGCCTGTTCCAGCAGTTCCGGGTATTGATGGGTAAAGCCGTAATATTTTTCATAGAAGGTGGCGTCGTTAACACGAAACGCGCCGGAAAGGTCGAACACCACGCAGCCCGCTTCAAGAAACTGCGGCGCTAAATCGTGGCTAACTTCATGGGCGGTGGCGAGAAACACCACGTCCACCCCTGGGCTAAACTCGCTGATATCCGACATCGGCTGCAACGGCAGCTCAACGATGCCTTTTAGCTGCGGATGCAAATCGGAGATTAACTTTCCCGCATCATTGCTTTGCGCTGAAACAGTCAAAGCGGTTATGTTCATATGCGGATGGCGATTTACATAGGTCACTAGCTCTGCGCCAGCGTAGCCGCTGGCACCCACAATCAGCGTATTCAACATCGGGGCTATTCACCTTCTTATGTCTGGTTGCCAGGTTAAACGTAAAACATTCACCTTACGGCTGGTGGGTTTTATTACGCTCAACGTTAGTGTATTTTTATTCATAAATACCGCATGAATATTGATACTATCATGACCAGAGGTGTGTCAACAATGAAAAACAAATTACCGCCATTTCTCGAGATTTACCGTGCTCTGATTGCCACACCTTCAATAAGCGCCACGGAAGAGGCACTCGATCAAAGCAATGCAGATTTAATCACTCTGCTGGCGGACTGGTTTAAAGATTTAGGCTTCAATGTGGAAGTGCAGCCTGTGCCAGGAACTCGCAACAAATTTAATATGCTGGCAAGTACCGGACAGGGGGCTGGCGGCTTGTTGCTGGCGGGGCATACCGATACGGTACCATTTGATGACGGTCGCTGGACGCGCGATCCGTTTACACTGACGGAGCATGACGGCAAGCTTTACGGCTTAGGCACCGCCGACATGAAAGGCTTTTTTGCGTTTATCCTTGATGCGCTACGCGATGTCGACGTCACGAAACTGAAAAAACCGCTCTACATTCTGGCGACTGCAGATGAAGAAACCAGTATGGCCGGAGCGCGTTATTTTGCCGAAACTACTGCCCTGCGCCCGGATTGCGCCATCATTGGCGAACCGACGTCACTACAACCGGTACGCGCACATAAAGGTCATATCTCTAACGCCATCCGTATTCAGGGCCAGTCGGGGCACTCCAGCGATCCAGCACGCGGAGTTAACGCTATCGAACTAATGCACGACGCCATCGGGCATATTTTGCAATTGCGCGATAACCTGAAAGAACGTTATCACTACAACGCGTTTACCGTGCCATACCCTACGCTCAACCTCGGGCATATTCACGGTGGCGACGCGTCTAACCGTATTTGCGCTTGCTGTGAGTTGCATATGGATATTCGTCCGCTGCCTGGCATGACACTCAATGAACTTAATGGTTTGCTCAACGATGCATTGGCTCCGGTGAGCGAACGCTGGCCGGGTCGTCTGACGGTCGACGAGCTGCATCCGCCGATCCCTGGCTATGAATGCCCGCCAAATCATCAACTGGTTGAAGTGGTTGAGAAATTGCTCGGAGCAAAGACCGAAGTGGTGAATTACTGTACCGAAGCGCCGTTTATTCAAACGTTATGCCCGACGCTGGTTCTGGGGCCGGGTTCAATCAATCAAGCCCATCAGCCTGATGAATATCTGGAGACGAGGTTTATCAAGCCCACCCGCGAACTGATCACCCAGGTGATTCACCATTTTTGCTGGCATTAAAACGTAGGCCGGATAAGGCGCTCGCGCCGCATCCGGCACTGTTGCCAAACTCCAGTGCCGCAATAATGTCGGATGCGATACTTGCGCATCTTATCCGACCTACACCTTTGGTGTTACTTGAGGCGATTTTTTAACATTCCCATAAGTTACGCTTATTTAAAGCGTCGTGAATTTAATGACGTAAATTCCTGCTATTTATTCGTTTGCTGAAGCGATTTCGCAGCATTTGACGTCACCGCTTTTACGTGGCTTTATAAAAGACGACGAAAAGCAAAGCCCGAGCATATTCGCGCCAATGCGACGTGAAGGATACAGGGCTATCAAACGATAAGATGGGGTGTCTGGGGTAATATGAACGAACAATATTCCGCATTGCGTAGTAATGTCAGTATGCTCGGCAAAGTGCTGGGAGAAACCATCAAGGATGCGTTGGGAGAACACATTCTTGAACGCGTAGAAACTATCCGTAAGTTGTCCAAATCTTCACGCGCTGGCAATGATGCTAACCGCCAGGAGTTGCTCACCACCTTACAAAATTTGTCGAACGACGAGCTGCTGCCCGTTGCGCGTGCGTTTAGTCAGTTCCTGAACCTGGCCAACACCGCCGAGCAATACCACAGCATTTCGCCGAAAGGCGAAGCTGCCAGCAACCCGGAAGTGATCGCCCGCACCCTGCGTAAACTGAAAAACCAGCCGGAACTGAGCGAAGACACCATCAAAAAAGCAGTGGAATCGCTGTCGCTGGAACTGGTCCTCACGGCTCACCCAACCGAAATTACCCGTCGTACACTGATCCACAAAATGGTGGAAGTGAACGCCTGTTTAAAACAGCTCGATAACAAAGATATCGCTGACTACGAACACAACCAGCTGATGCGCCGCCTGCGCCAGTTGATCGCCCAGTCATGGCATACCGATGAAATCCGTAAGCTGCGTCCAAGCCCGGTAGATGAAGCCAAATGGGGCTTTGCCGTAGTAGAAAACAGCCTGTGGCAAGGCGTACCGAATTACCTGCGCGAACTGAACGAACAACTGGAAGAGAACCTCGGCTACAAACTGCCCGTCGAATTTGTTCCGGTACGTTTTACCTCGTGGATGGGCGGTGACCGCGACGGCAACCCAAACGTCACTGCCGATATCACCCGCCACGTCCTGCTGCTCAGCCGTTGGAAAGCCACCGATTTGTTCCTGAAAGATATTCAGGTGCTGGTTTCTGAACTGTCGATGGTTGAAGCGACCCCTGAACTGCTGGCGCTGGTTGGCGAAGAAGGTGCCGCAGAACCGTATCGCTATCTGATGAAAAACCTGCGTTCTCGCCTGATGGCGACACAGGCATGGCTGGAAGCGCGCCTGAAAGGCGAAGAACTGCCAAAACCAGAAGGCCTGCTGACACAAAACGAAGAACTGTGGGAACCGCTCTACGCTTGCTACCAGTCACTTCAGGCGTGTGGCATGGGTATTATCGCCAACGGCGATCTGCTCGACACCCTGCGCCGCGTGAAATGTTTCGGCGTACCGCTGGTCCGTATTGATATCCGTCAGGAGAGCACCCGCCATACCGAAGCGCTGGGCGAGCTGACCCGCTACCTCGGTATCGGCGACTACGAAAGCTGGTCAGAGGCCGACAAACAGGCGTTCCTGATCCGCGAACTGAACTCCAAACGTCCGCTTCTGCCGCGCAACTGGCAACCAAGCGCCGAAACGCGCGAAGTGCTCGATACCTGCCAGGTGATTGCCGAAGCGCCGCAAGGCTCCATTGCCGCCTACGTGATCTCGATGGCGAAAACGCCGTCCGACGTGCTGGCTGTCCACCTGCTGCTGAAAGAAGCGGGTATCGGGTTTGCAATGCCGGTTGCTCCGCTGTTTGAAACCCTCGATGACCTGAACAACGCCAACGATGTCATGACCCAGCTGCTGAATATCGACTGGTATCGCGGCCTGATTCAGGGCAAACAGATGGTGATGATTGGCTATTCCGACTCAGCAAAAGATGCGGGCGTGATGGCAGCTTCCTGGGCGCAATATCAGGCACAGGATGCATTAATCAAAACCTGCGAAAAAGCGGGTATTGAGCTGACGTTGTTCCACGGTCGCGGCGGTTCCATTGGTCGCGGCGGCGCACCTGCTCATGCGGCGCTGCTGTCACAACCGCCAGGAAGCCTGAAAGGTGGCCTGCGCGTGACTGAACAGGGCGAGATGATCCGCTTTAAATATGGTCTGCCAGAAATCACCGTCAGCAGCCTGTCGCTTTACACCGGGGCGATTCTGGAAGCCAACCTGCTGCCACCACCTGAGCCGAAAGAGAGCTGGCGTCGCATTATGGATGAACTATCAGTCATCTCCTGCGATCTCTACCGTGGCTACGTACGTGAAAACAAAGATTTTGTGCCTTACTTCCGCTCCGCTACACCGGAACAAGAACTGGGCAAACTGCCGTTGGGTTCACGTCCGGCGAAACGTCGCCCGACCGGCGGCGTCGAGTCGCTGCGCGCCATTCCGTGGATTTTTGCCTGGACGCAAAACCGTCTGATGCTCCCCGCCTGGCTGGGTGCAGGTACAGCGCTGCAAAAAGTGGTCGAAGATGGCAAACAGAGCGAGCTGGAGGCTATGTGCCGCGATTGGCCATTCTTCTCGACGCGTCTCGGCATGCTGGAAATGGTATTCGCCAAAGCAGATCTGTGGCTGGCGGAATACTATGACCAACGCCTGGTAGACAAAGCACTGTGGCCGTTAGGTAAAGAGTTACGCAATCTGCAAGAAGAAGACATCAAAGTGGTGCTGGCAATTGCCAACGATTCCCATCTGATGGCCGATCTGCCGTGGATTGCAGAGTCTATTCAGCTACGGAATATTTACACCGACCCGCTGAACGTATTGCAAGCCGAGTTGCTGCACCGCTCCCGCCAGGCAGAAAAAGAAGGCCAGGAACCGGATCCTCGCGTCGAACAAGCGTTAATGGTCACTATTGCCGGGATTGCGGCAGGTATGCGTAATACCGGCTAATCTTCCTCTCCTGCAAACCCTCGTGCTTTTGCGCGAGGGTTTTCTGAAATACTTCTGTTCTAACACCCTCGTTTTCAATATATTTCTGTCTGCATTTTATTCAAATTCTGGATATCCCTTCAGATATCCTTAAGGAATTGTCGGTACATTCGGCGATATTTTTTCAAGACAGGTTCTTACTATGCATTCCACAGAAGTCCAGGCTAAACCTCTTTTTAGCTGGAAAGCCCTGGGTTGGGCACTGCTCTACTTTTGGTTTTTCTCTACTCTGCTACAGGCCATTATTTACATCAGTGGTTATAGTGGCACCAACGGCATTCGCGACTCGCTGTTATTCAGCTCGCTGTGGTTGATCCCGGTATTCCTCTTTCCGAAGCGGATCAAAATTATTGCCGCAGTGATCGGCGTGGTGCTATGGGCGGCCTCTCTGGCGGCGCTGTGCTACTACGTCATCTACGGTCAGGAGTTCTCGCAGAGCGTTCTGTTTGTGATGTTCGAAACCAACACCAACGAAGCCAGCGAGTATTTAAGCCAGTATTTCAGCCTGAAAATTGTGCTTATCGCGCTGGCCTATACGGCGGTGGCAGTTCTGCTGTGGACACGCCTGCGCCCGGTCTATATTCCAAAGCCGTGGCGTTATGTTGTCTCTTTTGCCCTGCTTTATGGCTTGATTCTGCATCCGATCGCCATGAATACGTTTATCAAAAACAAGCCGTTTGAGAAAACGTTGGATAACCTGGCCTCGCGTATGGAGCCTGCCGCACCGTGGCAATTCCTGACCGGCTATTATCAGTATCGTCAGCAACTAAACTCGCTAACAAAGCTACTGAATGAAAATAATGCCTTGCCGCCGCTGGCTAATTTCAAAGATGAATCGGGTAACGAACCGCGCACCTTAGTGCTGGTGATTGGCGAGTCAACCCAGCGTGGACGCATGAGTCTGTACGGTTATCCGCGTGAAACCACGCCGGAGCTGGATGCGCTGCATAAAACCGATCCGAATCTAACCGTGTTTAATAACGTAGTTACGTCTCGTCCGTACACCATTGAAATCCTGCAACAGGCGCTGACCTTTGCCAATGAAAAGAACCCGGATCTGTATCTGACGCAGCCGTCGCTGATGAACATGATGAAACAGGCGGGTTATAAAACCTTCTGGATCACCAACCAGCAGACGATGACCGCCCGCAATACCATGCTGACGGTATTTTCGCGCCAGACCGACAAGCAGTACTACATGAACCAGCAACGTACACAGAGTGCGCGTGAATACGACACCAACGTGCTGAAGCCGTTCCAGGAAGTGCTGAAGGACCCTGCGCCGAAGAAACTGATCATCGTTCATCTGCTGGGTACGCATATCAAATACAAATACCGCTACCCGGAAAATCAGGGCAAGTTTGATGGCAATACCGATCATATTCCGCCGGGATTAAACGCGGAAGAGCTGGAGTCATATAACGATTATGACAACGCTAACCTGTATAACGATCATGTGGTTGCCAGCCTGATTAAAGACTTTAAAGCGGCAGACCCGAACGGATTCCTGGTTTACTTCTCTGACCACGGTGAAGAGGTTTACGACACGCCGCCTCATAAAACCCAGGGGCGTAATGAGGACAACCCGACGCGTCATATGTACACCATTCCGTTCCTGCTGTGGACGTCGGAAAAATGGCAAGCGACTCATCCGCGTGATTTCTCACAGGATGTCGATCGTAAATACAGCCTGGCGGAACTGATCCACACCTGGTCAGATTTGGCGGGCTTATCTTACGACGGTTACGATCCAACCCGTTCAGTGGTGAATCCGCAGTTCAAAGAAACTACCCGCTGGATTGGTAACCCGTACAAGAAAAACGCGCTGATCGATTACGACACACTGCCGTATGGCGATCAGGTGGGTAATCAGTAATTATCAGCCAGGCGCTATTTGCCGGATGCGACGCTTGACGCGTCTTATCCGGCCTACAGATCGCGGCGGTAGACTGGATAAGGCGTTTACGCCACATCCGGCAATACAACTGCCGCAATGTTTACATCGAACTCCCCTCAGGCCACACTTTTCAGGTGGCCTTTTTTAATAAGGCCAGTTACTGTTTTCCCGTCTACATACCTAAGGGAATAACATGTATCACGACGTCAGCTATCTGCTCTCCCGCCTGATCAACGGCCCGCTGTCCCTGCGCCAGATTTACTTTGCCAGCAGTAACGGCCCGGTGCCCGATCTTGCGTATCAGGTCGATTTTCCACGGCTGGAAATTGTGCTGGAAGGTGAGTTTGTTGATACCGGCGCTGGAGCAACGTTAGTTCCCGGCGATGTGCTGTACGTTGCCGCTGGTGGCTGGAATTTTCCACAATGGCAAGCCCCCGCTACTACCTTTAGCGTGCTGTTTGGCAAACAGCAACTCGGCTTCAGCGTCGTGCAATGGGATGGCAAACAATATCAAAATCTGGCGAAGCAACACGTCGCCCGACGCGGCCCACGCATAGGTTCTTTTCTGCTACAAACGCTCAATGAAATGCAAATGCAGCCGCAGGAGCAGCAAACGGCAAGGCTTATCGTCGCCAGCCTGCTTAGCCACTGCCGCGATTTGCTTGGCAGCCAAATCCAGACCGCCTCACGCAGCCAGGCACTATTCGAAGCTATTCGCGATTATATCGACGAACGCTATGCCTCCGCGCTTACCCGCGAATCTGTCGCACAGGCATTCTATATTTCACCAAACTATCTCTCGCACCTGTTTCAAAAAACGGGGGCCATTGGTTTTAACGAATACCTGAATCACACGCGACTGGAGCACGCTAAGACGTTATTGAAAGGCTATGACCTGAAGGTAAAAGAAGTGGCGCACGCCTGCGGCTTTGTCGACAGCAACTACTTCTGCCGTCTGTTTCGTAAAAACACCGAACGCTCGCCGTCGGAATATCGCCGGCAGTACCACAGCCAACTGACAGAAAAACCGACTACTCCAGAATAAGATGGGTTTGCTGCGGCGCAGAAAGCACTTTGCGCACCGCGCTCATTACCCGCTGCGGCTCACGCAGGAATGCGTAGATGCTGCATTGCACATAGCGGCAATGTTCAAATCGCTCGGCACCGGCAAGCTCGATATCCGTAATCAACAGAGCAACATCCGCCCGACGGATATCCTCGTCCGCTAAACGATTCTCCGTTCCCAGCGCGCCCTGAGTTTCAATGCTGACTCCCCACTTCTCTAACAGGCACAACTTTTCCAGCCGTTCCGCCGCCATATATGTATGCGCCACGCCGCTTACGCAGGCGGTTACTGCCACCAGGTATGCCATTTTAACCTCCCACGGTAACCTGAAATCCGGCCCGTTCTGCCATTTCGCGCATCGTTGTCACATCGGCTGACGACGGCGCAGGCACCTCTTTCATCGACCATGTTTTCCCCAGCAGGCGGTATTTCGGTTCGCCGTACTGATGAAACGGTAACAGATGGATCTGCCTGATTTTCAGCGGGATCAGTACATCCAGCGCCTGCTGCATATTCTCCCGGCTGAGCGTGAAACCAGGGATCAGCGGTAAACGCGGGATCACGTTGACGCCCTCACTCACCAGCAAACGCAGATTCTCCAGCACGCGTGGCAGGTTCATCTTCACCACATCCCGCGCCTGAGTCGCGTCCATAATTTTTAAATCGAACAACACTTCATCGCACAATTTCGCCAGCGGTAACAGCTTGCTGGCTGGCGCGTCTCCGGCAGTTTCAATGGCGCATGACACGCCCCACAACCGCAGCCGCTGTAAAAAACGGGTAGCAAACTCCGCCTGCATTAACACTTCGCCGCCAGAAAGCGTGACGCCGCCGCCGGACGTGCGAAAGAAAATGTCATCTTTCATCACTTCCCGTTCCAGCGCGTCAAGGCTGATATCGCGACCAATCCGTTCAAACGCCCCGGAGGGGCATTCATCCGCATCACGCAAACATTTCGCACAGTGCAGACATTTCGCCTCTCTGCGTACCGTCTGGATTTTGCCGGAGATCGACTCCGGATTAGCACACCACGGGCAAAGATGCGGACAGCCTTTAAAAAAGACCACCGTACGAATGCCCTCGCCGTCATTCAGTGAATAACGCTGAATGTTGAAAATGCGCGCCACATCATTGCGGCGCGTTTCCACAACGTTACAGCTGATGCGCTGTCCGACGGATGATGTCATCCTGGATCTCCTTCGACAGTTCGACAAAGAAGGCGCTGTATCCGGCAACGCGCACCACCAGCCCGGCATAATCTTGTGGGCGCTGTTGCGCTTCCCGCAACGTGTCGGCGTTCACCACGTTAAACTGAATATGCTGCAACTTAAGCTGGGTAAACGCCCGTAAGAAGTCGGCCAGTTTGCGTAATCCCGCTTCACCTTCCAGGGTCGCCGGAGTGAATTTCACGTTCAGCAACGTACCGTTAGACAGCAGCGTATTATCGAGCTTACTGACTGACTTCAGTACCGCTGTTGGCCCTTGTGCGTCCTGGCCCAGCATGGGTGACAAGCCGCCGTCTGCCAGTTGTTCCCCGGCAAAACGACCGTCTGGCGTCGCACCAACCACCGATCCCAACGGGACGTGAGCAGAAACGGTATACGATCCCGGCGTGAAGTAACCGCCGCGCGGGTTCTGGTATTTTTCCACTTCTTTGCAGTAGTGGCGCAACAGTTCGGCGCTAATGTTATCCACCTCGTCGATATCGTTACCGTATTTCTCAAAGCGGTTAATTAAGCGAGCGCGGACTTTTTCGCCTTCTGGCGTTGCAAAGTTGGCTTTTAATACCGACAGCAATTCGTCAAAACTTAAACGCTGTTGATCAAAAACCATCCCTTTCAACGCATGGAGAGAATCGCTCAGGTTGGCGATACCAATTCCCTGTACGCCGGAGAAGTTATAACGCGCGCCGCCATCGGTAATATCGCGACCTTTTTCCAGACAATCGCTGATAAAAGACGAGAGCAGCGGTACAGGTGCCCAGTCGCGATGGCCGATATCACAAATATTGCTGCCCTCAACCATCAGGGTGATGTAGTGGCTGATCTTGGCGCGGATCTGCTCCAGTAAACCTTCATAAGTCAGCGCAGCATTGCCTTCATTTTCATGCAGGCAGATTTCCATCACTTTCAGCAGATTAAACATCGCGATGTCATGCAAGCCGTAGGTTCTGCCGGGAATAGATAATTCCACACAGCCCACTACGGAATAGTCGCGCGCATCTTCCAGCGAAACGCCACGGTTGAGGAACGCTGGCACCACCACTTCATCGTTAAAGATTTGCGGAATACCGGTGCCGAGGCGAATGGTTTCTGCGGTTTTCATCAGGAACGGCGTGTCGATCAAGGCGTTAGTGCGCACCCCTAGGTTCGGTTGCGGTAATTGTACGCTTTGATAGGCATCGAGGCAGAGGAACGAAAGCACGTTCACCGCGCTACGTCCGTTCTCGGTTAACCCGCCGAGCAGTGCGGTATAGCCAGTCGGGAAACCTGCGAAATAACGCGCGCTGCTGGTGGAGCGCAACAGCACAATGTCGTTGCATTTCACCCATAAAGATTCGAGCAGTTCTTTCAGGAACGCCGGATCTTCGCCCTGGGTTAAAGATGCCTGATAGAACGGCAACATATACTGGTCGAAGCGCCCTAAAGACAGCGAACTGGCGTTGGATTCGTATTGCAGAATGATGTTCATGTACCAGAATAACTGGCACGCCTGCCAGAACGTCTGCGGCTTATGTTCGGCGTTATGGCGGGAGATCTCCGCAATAGTCAGCAGTTCTTCGCGACGCTGGGCATCAGTGCAGCTTGCCGCCATCGTTTCCGCCAGTTCGGCGTAACGCAAAATGTGTTTCTGCGAGGCTTCGAGCAGTAACAGCGCTGCCTGATAAAAGTGATTCTCCGGCTGTTGCTGACAATGTTGCTGCATTTGCGCTACCAGCTCACCCAGCCCGTGATTCAGCAGGCGCGGGTAATCAATAATAATGTGCCCCTGGCCTTTATCCGTCTGGTTGATGCTGAAAATCTGCGTGCTGGTCGCGGCTTTTACTTCATCCGTCATCTGCCCGTTGATGAAATCTTTCATCGAACGTTTTTCCCAGTACGGGAACAACTCTTCACGGTAGATACGTTTATCTTCTTCGCTGATAGCAAAGCGGTCCTGCGGACGCGTCGGGAACTGGTCCAACTCTTTCAGCAACCAGTAAGGGTCCATTTCCGGCGACATAATCCCGGCGCGCGGTTTCACCGTGCGGTTACCGGCAATCAGTTCTTCATCACGAATCGAAATTTCAACATGTTCAAGGATATACGCTGTTGCTTTCGCCCGGCGCAATATCACCGGTTCGCCTTCGGTTTGCCGATGGCTGGCGGTATAAAGCAGCGCACGCTCCAGCGAGATTTCACGGGTATTGGCAAACAGTGCAGTTTTGAGGCGAGAGATACGATTCGTCATGAGGAACTCCTGTGGGAAAGCGAACCCGCCCTTGCGAGCGGGAGAAGAACTTAAGCGGTTTGCGCCAGGTGAGCTTCAATTTTGCTCATAATGGCGTCAGCGCGTTTTACCGCGTCGCTGATGTTGACGCGCACAATGGTCTTGCCAGCAAAACGCTCTTCAAACTTGATGCCGATATCTTTGGTCAGAATCACCATATCGGCGCTCGCCACATCTTCCGCAGTCAGTTCGTTTTCCAGACCAATCGAGCCCTGGGTTTCTACTTTCACTTCCCAGCCTTTCGCTTTCGCGGCACTTTCCAGCGCCTCTGCCGCCATATAGGTATGGGCAACACCTGAAGGACATGCGGTTACTGCAATAATTTTCGTCATGGCTCGTTCCTCAATTAATTAATTTCAAAATCCAAATCCAGGTCGTCTTCTTTTTCATCAGTCGAAGCCCCATTTTTACGCGCCAGACTTTTCAGCACGTTCACACAAACAGCCGTCACAACCGCCCCGACAGCCACTGCTGCGATATAACCCAACTTACCTTCAACCACCGGCAGCACAATCAGACCACCCCAGCCTGCATAGCACTGCGCACCGACCAGCGCCGCAGTTACTGCACCACAAACTGAACCGACCATGATGGAAGGAATAACACGCAGCGGATCGGCAGCGGCGAAAGGAATCGCCCCTTCAGTAACCCCAACGCACCCCATCACCAGCGCCGCTTTACCGGTTTCGCGCTCTTCTGCGGAGAAATTTTTACGACCAATCAGCGTCGCCAGCCCCATCCCCAGCGGCGGGATACAAATACCCACGGCAGCAATGGCCACCACGGTATAAACACCCTGAGCAACGCAAATCAGCATGAAGGCATAGGCCACTTTGTTAACCGGACCGCCCATATCGAACGCCAGCATCAGACCCATGATCACCGCCAGCATAACAATGCTGCCCTGCTGCATCCCCTGAAGCCACTGAGTCAGGCTGTTGGTCAACGCCCCTACAGGCTCGCCCAAGCCCCACATCATGATGCCTGCGGTAATCAGTGTGCCGATGATAGGAATGATGAAGATAGGCATCACCGAGCGCAGAACTTTATGCACCGGAATTTTCTTCAGGTAATGCACCACTATGCCGCCGATAATCCCGGCGATCAGCGCACCAAAGAAGCCCGCACCAAAGCTGTTACCAACCCAGGCACCGATAGCGCACGGAGCCAGCGCAGAACGCTCTGCAATGGAGTAACCAATGTAAGCGGCGAGGAAAGGCACCATCAGCGTCAAACCTGCAACGCCGATATCAAACAGTTTTTTCAGATTCGGATCGGCTACGGCATCCGGCACTGCGCCTTTGCCATACAACATGACGGAAACCGCCAGCAAAATACCGCCCGATACCACGAAGGGAATCATGTGTGAAACGCCCGTCATTAAGTGCTGACGGGCATTTTTCAGGATCTGCATCAACTCATTCATAAGCTGCTCCCGGGCTTGCGAAAGCCCATGTCCATATTTTTGATGGAGGAAACAATAGGCAATCGCAGGCGGAGCAAACAGTGGATAAAAAGGCCATTTACTGGACTTTTGTAATATCAGTACAAAAATGCGATCCGCCTCATAACTTGCGATAATCCGGAAGCATGCCGCAAAACGGCGTCTTGTGAGACGCGTCGCAAATTGACGGTTACATTACATTTGTCCAGCTTTTGGCAGATTTGTCACATGGCAGGCCGTTGCCGTGCGCTCTTATCCTGTAAACAGAAAACCGTACCGGGAGAGAGGCAATGGCCCTGATTGTGGAATTTATTTGTGAGCTACCTAACGGCGTACATGCACGTCCGGCAAGCCACGTTGAAACGCTGTGTAATACTTTTTCATCACAAATTGAGTGGCATAACCTGCGCACTGACCGCAAGGGCAACGCCAAAAGCGCCCTTGCGCTGATTGGCACCGACACGCTGGCGGGCGATAACTGCCAGTTACTGATTTCCGGGGCCGACGAACAGGAAGCGCACCAGCGTTTAAGCCAATGGCTGCGCGATGAATTCCCCCACTGCGATGCGCCGCTGGCGGAAGTTAAATCTGACGAACTGGAACCACTGCCGGTTTCACTGACCAATCTGAATCCGCAAATTATCCGCGCCCGCACCGTGTGCAGCGGTAGCGCAGGCGGCATTCTGACGCCGATCTCTTCTTTAGATCTCAATGCGCTGGGTAATCTTCCCGCAGCCAAAGACGTTGACGCCGAGCAATCCGCACTGGAAAACGGCCTGACGCTGGTACTGAAAAACATTGAGTTTCGTCTGCTGGATAGCGACGGTGCCACCAGCGCGATTCTGGAAGCGCACCGATCCCTGGCTGGCGATACTTCCCTGCACGAACATTTACTGGCAGGCGTCAGCGCCGGATTAAGCTGCGCCGAAGCAATTGTTGCCAGCGCGAATCACTTTTGCGAAGAGTTCGCCCGTTCCAGCAGCAGCTACCTGCAAGAACGTGCCCTGGACGTACGCGACGTCTGCTTCCAGTTACTCCAGCAAATCTACGGTGAGCAACGCTTCCCGGCACCGGGCAAACTGACGCAGCCCGCCATTTGTATGGCTGATGAACTGACCCCCAGCCAGTTCCTCGAACTGGATAAAAATCACCTCAAAGGTCTGTTACTGAAAAGTGGC
The DNA here is from genome assembly GCF_046487665.1 of Escherichia sp. WS1152. NCBI lineage: Bacteria > Pseudomonadati > Pseudomonadota > Gammaproteobacteria > Enterobacterales > Enterobacteriaceae > Escherichia > Escherichia sp. WS1152. The sequence continues at coordinate 27,458 of NZ_JBJQJA010000024.1, forward strand.
GGCACCACCTCACATACCGTAATTCTTGCCCGTTCGTTCAACATTCCGACACTGGTTGGTGTAGATATTGATGCCCTTACTCCGTGGCAGCATCAAACGATTTATATCGACGGCAACGCCGGGGCGATTGTGGTTGAGCCAGGGGAAGCCGTAGCTCGTTATTATCAGCAAGAAGCCCGCGTACAGGACGCCCTTCGTGAGCAACAGCGTGTCTGGCTGACCCAACAAGCCCGTACCGCTGACGGTATCCGCATTGAAATTGCCGCTAACATCGCTCACTCCGTGGAAGCGCAGGCCGCATTCGGCAATGGTGCGGAAGGCGTCGGTTTGTTCCGCACTGAAATGCTCTATATGGATCGCACCAGCGCACCGGGCGAAAGCGAGTTGTACAACATTTTTTGTCAAGCGCTGGAGTCCGCCAACGGACGCAGCATTATTGTGCGCACTATGGATATTGGCGGTGACAAACCCGTTGATTATCTGAACATTCCGGCAGAAGCTAACCCGTTCCTCGGTTATCGCGCGGTGCGTATTTATGAAGAATACGCCTCGCTGTTCACCACACAACTACGGTCGATCCTCCGTGCCTCTGCTCACGGCAGCCTGAAAATCATGATCCCGATGATCTCCTCAATGGAAGAGATCTTATGGGTGAAAGAAAAACTGGCGGAAGCCAAACAGCAACTGCGTAACGAACACATTCCGTTTGATGAGAAGATCCAGCTCGGCATCATGCTGGAAGTGCCGTCGGTGATGTTCATCATCGATCAATGCTGCGAAGAGATTGATTTCTTTAGTATTGGTAGTAATGACCTGACGCAATATCTGCTGGCAGTGGATCGCGATAACGCTAAGGTTACTCGTCACTACAACAGCCTGAATCCGGCATTCTTGCGGGCGCTCGATTACGCCGTGCAAGCGGTGCATCGCCAGGGCAAATGGATTGGTCTGTGCGGTGAGCTGGGAGCGAAAGGTTCCGTGCTGCCGTTGCTGGTCGGCTTAGGGCTGGATGAACTCAGCATGAGCGCACCATCAATTCCGGCGGCGAAAGCGCGGATGGCGCAACTTGATAGCCGTGAGTGCCGCAAGTTGCTCAACCAGGCAATGGCCTGCCGTACTTCGCTGGAAGTGGAACACCTGCTGGCGCAATTCCGCATGACCCAACAAGACGCACCGCTGGTCACCGCCGAGTGCATCACACTGGAAAGCGACTGGCGCAGCAAAGAAGAAGTACTCAAAGGCATGACCGATAACCTGCTGCTGGCGGGCCGCTGCCGCTATCCGCGTAAACTGGAAGCCGACTTGTGGGCGCGCGAGGCCGTTTTCTCTACCGGTCTGGGCTTTAGTTTTGCCATTCCCCACAGCAAATCAGAACACATTGAGCAATCCACCATCAGCGTAGCGCGTCTGCAAGCGCCGGTGCGCTGGGGCGATGATGAAGCGCAATTCATCATTATGTTAACCCTGAACAAACACGCTGCGGGCGATCAGCATATGCGCATTTTCTCGCGCCTCGCTCGCCGCATCATGCACGAAGAATTCCGTAACGCGCTGGTTAACGCCGCCTCTGCCGACGCTATCGCCAGCCTGCTGCAACATGAACTGGAACTGTAAAAGGAAACATCATGGAACTGTATCTGGACACCGCTAACGTCGCAGAAGTCGAACGTCTGGCACGCATATTCCCGATTGCCGGGGTGACAACTAACCCGAGCATTATCGCTGCCAGCAAGGAGTCCATATGGGAAGTGCTGCCGCGTCTGCAAAAAGCGATTGGTGATGAGGGCATTCTGTTTGCTCAGACCATGAGCCGCGACGCGCAGGGGATGGTGGAAGAAGCGAAGCGTCTGCGCGACGCCATTCCGGGCATTGTGGTGAAAATCCCGGTGACTTCCGAAGGTCTGGCCGCCATTAAGATGCTGAAAAAAGAGGGTATTACTACGCTTGGCACCGCAGTGTACAGTGCTGCACAAGGGTTACTGGCCGCGCTGGCAGGGGCAAAATACGTTGCTCCGTATGTTAACCGCGTAGATGCCCAGGGGGGGGACGGCATTCGTACGGTTCAGGAGCTGCAAGCGCTGTTAGAAATGCACGCACCAGAAAGCATGGTGCTGGCGGCCAGCTTTAAAACGCCGCGTCAGGCGCTGGACTGTTTACTGGCAGGATGTGAGTCCATCACCCTGCCCTTAGATGTAGCGCAACAAATGCTCAACACCCCTGCGGTAGAGTCAGCTATAGAGAAGTTCGAACACGACTGGAATGCCGCATTTGGCACTACTCATCTCTAAAGGAGCAATTATGGACCGCATTATTCAATCACCGGGTAAATACATCCAGGGCGCTGATGTGATTAATCGTCTGGGCGAATACCTGAAGCCGCTGGCAGAACGCTGGTTAGTGGTGGGTGACAAATTTGTTTTAGGTTTTGCTCAATCCACTGTCGAGAAAAGCTTTAAAGATGCTGGACTGGTAGTAGAAATTGCGCCGTTTGGCGGTGAATGTTCGCAAAATGAGATCGACCGTCTGCGTGGCATCGCGGAGACTGCGCAGTGTGGCGCAATTCTCGGTATCGGTGGCGGAAAAACTCTCGATACTGCCAAAGCACTGGCACATTTCATGGGTGTTCCGGTAGCGATCGCACCGACTATCGCCTCTACCGACGCACCGTGCAGCGCATTGTCTGTTATCTACACCGATGAGGGTGAGTTTGACCGCTATCTGCTGTTGCCAAATAACCCGAATATGGTCATTGTCGACACCAAAATCGTCGCTGGCGCACCTGCACGTCTGTTAGCGGCGGGTATCGGCGATGCGCTGGCAACCTGGTTTGAAGCACGCGCCTGTTCCCGTAGCGGCGCTACCACTATGGCGGGCGGCAAGTGTACCCAGGCGGCGCTGGCACTGGCAGAACTGTGCTACAACACTCTGCTGGAAGAAGGCGAAAAAGCGATGCTTGCCGCCGAACAGCATGTAGTGACTCCGGCGCTGGAGCGCGTGATTGAAGCGAACACCTATTTAAGCGGTGTTGGTTTTGAAAGTGGTGGTCTGGCTGCGGCGCACGCAGTGCATAACGGCCTGACCGCTATCCCGGACGCGCATCACTATTATCACGGTGAAAAAGTGGCATTCGGTACGCTGACGCAGCTGGTTCTGGAAAATGCGCCGGTGGAGGAAATCGAAACCGTAGCTGCCCTTAGCCATGCGGTAGGTTTGCCAATAACTCTCGCTCAACTGGATATTAAAGAAGATGTCCCGGCGAAAATGCGAATTGTGGCAGAAGCGGCATGTGCAGAAGGTGAAACCATTCACAACATGCCTGGCGGCGCGACGCCAGATCAGGTTTACGCCGCACTGCTGGTAGCTGACCAGTATGGACAACGTTTCCTGCAAGAGTGGGAATAACCTACTCCAAACTCCCGGCTTGTCCGGGAGTTTGAACGCAAAATTGCCTGATGCGCTACGCTTATCAGGCCTACGTAATCTCTGCAATATATTGAATTTGCGTGCTTTTTAGGCCAGATAAGACGTTCACGCCGCATCCGGCACTCTGTGCCAGTAATCTGAAACTCCTACGTTGTTCAGGAGTTTTTTATCCGCTTCTGGACATTTTCTCTACAGAACAATCGTTATCCCGGAAGGTCGAATCTGTGACTCTTATTTTCACGGACGAAACAGATGAAAGCTTCACTGGTGCTGGTCAGCCTGCTAACGGCATTTACCAGCCACTCCTTAAAATCTCCCGCCGTTCCACCAACCGTGGTACAAATCCAGGCCAATACCAACCTTACCATCGCAGACGGTGCCAGACAGCAAATCGGCAGCACGCTATTTTACGATCCGGCGTATGTGCAGCTTACCTATCCTGGCGGTGATGTCCCGCAAGAACGCGGGGTATGTTCCGATGTGGTGATCCGTGCATTGCGCAGCCAGAAGGTCGATTTGCAGAAACTGGTGCACGAAGATATGGCGAAGAATTTTGCCGAGTACCCGCAAAAATGGCAGTTAAAGCGCCCGGACAGCAACATCGATCACCGTCGGGTGCCTAATCTGGAAACCTGGTTTACCCGCCACGATAAAACACGCCCCATCAGCAAGAACCCCAGTGACTATCAAGCGGGCGATATTGTCTCCTGGCGATTAGATAACGGGCTGGCACATATTGGGGTGGTTTCAGATGGCTTCGCCCGCGACGGTACGCCGCTGGTGATACATAACATTGGCGCAGGTGCGCAGGAAGAAGATGTGCTGTTTAGCTGGCGCATGGTGGGGCATTATCGTTATTTTGTTAAATAAGCGATCGCCCCACATGAAGAAAAAATTCAGATGCTTTTTACACTAACGGCTTCTTTTTTCTTACGGCTCACCAGCGCCAGTGCCATCACAATCAGCACAATACCGCTACCTTCAACGGCCCCCGGATTCTCGCCGAGCAGCCACCAGGAAAAGAGTACGCCGCAAACGGGAACGGCCAGTGTGCTTAAGCTGGCAATACTGGCAGGCAAGTTTTTCAATACAAACAACCATAAGCTCCACGCCAGTGCCGTCGCCAGAATCGCGCTGTAGGCCAGCGCCCAGAACACGGTGGGCTGCCAGTCAATTTCACGTTGCGGCACCAGTAAAGCGACCACACTCATCACCAGCGCCGCATAGAGCATCTGCCAGGATGTTAACGACAATAAATCCACGCGCGGATGACGGGCATACAGACGTTTAGCAACAATCGCGCTCGCCCCCCAACTAACACCGGAGAGGATTGCCAGCATGGCACTTTTCATCGAAGAGAAATCGAGTTGCCACGGCTGCAACACCAAAAATAAGCCGAAAGCGGCAATCAGAATCGCGAAATATTGCCCACGTCGCAGGCGTTCACCGAGAAACACCGCGGCGAAAATCACCACCCAGAACGGCATGGTATAGCTCAGGATCGCCACCTTCCCCGCTCCGCCGCTGACCAGCGCCCACTGCGCCAGGCCAACCATCCCGCAGGTTTGTAACAGGGCAATGGCTAAGGTGTATTTAAACGGTGTCGGGCGCATTCCGCGACCACGTAATAAAAGGACGATGAATAAAACGAGAGCACCGAAAATGCAGCGTAAGGCGGTAAAGTCGAAGGCACCGATGTAGCTGGTGACTTGCTTCATGAAAATCCAGCTATAACTCCAGATAAGTGTGAGCACAACCAGGCCACTGATTGCCAGTGGGTTGCTCTTTCCTGCGGCAGACATGAGAGATCCAGTGTGTAGTTTTCCTGTGGACACTATACGCCGGTAAAGAAACTTCAGCGACTGCCTGAAAGGCAGTCGCTGAAGAAGGTCAGATTACAGCAGGTCGAAACGGTCGAGGTTCATCACTTTCACCCATGCCGCCACGAAGTCTTTAACAAACTTCTCGTGAGCATCGCTGCTGGCGTAAACTTCAGCCACCGCACGCAGGACAGAGTTAGAACCAAATACCAGATCCGCACGGCTGGCAGTGTATTTCACTTCGCCGGTTTCGCGGTCACGGCCTTCAAACAGCTCTTTCGATTCGTCGGTCGCTTTCCACTCGTAACGCATATCCAGCAAGTTCACGAAGAAGTCATTGCTCAATACGCCAACGCGGTCAGTGAAGACGCCGTTTTTGCTGCCATCGAAGTTGGCACCCAGTACGCGCATCCCGCCCACCAGCGCAGTCATTTCCGGCGCGGTCAGCGTCAGTTGCTGGGCTTTGTCGATCAGCAGTGACTCGGTGGTGGAAACATCCAGACGAGCGCGATAGTTACGGAAACCGTCAGCAATTGGCTCCAGCAGTTCGAACATCTCAATGTCAGTCTGATCCTGACGCGCATCAACGCGACCCGGCGCAAACGGTACATGAATGCTCAAACCAGCGGCGCTTGCGGCTTTCTCAACGCCAACCACACCTGCCAGCACGATGATATCCGCCAGCGAGGCTTTACCAGACTCTTTCTGAATTTTCTCCAGAACAGGCAGAGCACGAACGGCTGCTGCGTTCACATCCCAGTCGCGCTGCGGCATTAATGCCAGACGCGCACCGTTGGCACCACCGCGTTTGTCGCCACCACGGAAGGTAGAAGCAGAAGCCCAGGCCACCGATACCAGCTCACTAACAGACAGACCAGAATCCGCAATCGCGAATTTCAGATCGATAATGTCCTGCTCGGTCGGGTTGTAGATCGGCTGCGGCAGCGGATCTTGCCAGATCAGATCTTCTTTCGGCACTTCCGGCCCGATGTAGCGAGATTTCGGCCCCATATCCCTGTGCGTCAGTTTGAACCAGGCACGGGCAAAGGCTTCGTTGAACGCCTGCGGATCGTTGAGGAAACGACGAGAGATCTTCTCGAACTCAGGATCAAAGCGCAGCGTCAGGTCGGTCACCAGCATCGTCGGTTTACGTTTCTTCGACGGATCAAACGGATCCGGAATAATTTCCGGTGCGTCTACCGCTTCGAACTGGATTGCGCCAGCCGGGCTGCGGGTCTGTACCCACTCATACTTGAACAGGTTCTCGAAGAAATAGTTGCTCCACTGGGTCGGCGTCTGGGTCCAGACTACTTCCAGACCAGAGGTAATGGCATCTGCGCCAACGCCGCTGCCGTAAGTGCTCGCCCAACCTAAACCTTGTTCTTCAATCGGTGCAGCTTCTGGATCAGGACCTACATTTGATGTCGGACCAGCACCGTGGGTTTTACCCAGCGTATGACCACCCGCAATCAGCGCCACTGTTTCTTCGTCGTTCATACCCATGTTGCCGAAGGTCGCGCGGATAGCTGCTGCCGCAGAAAGCGGTTCGCCGCTGTGATCCGGGCCTTCCGGGTTAACGTAAATCAGACCCATCTCGGTTGCACCCAGCGGTGCTTTCGCCAGCGCTTCCGGATGACGGTGAGTCAGCCAGGCTTTTTCATCACCCCAGTTAACATCCAAATCCGGTTCCCAGACGTCTTCACGACCGGCACCAAAACCGAAGGTACGGAAGCCGGAGTTTTCCAGCGCCACGTTACCCGCGAGGATAAACAGGTCGGCCCAGGAGATTTTCTGACCATATTTCTGTTTGATTGGCCACAACAAGCGACGCGCTTTATCGAGGCTTACGTTATCCGGCCAGGAGTTCAGCGGTGCAAAACGTTGCTGACCACGACCCGCGCCACCGCGTCCATCGATTGAACGGTAAGTCCCCGCGCCGTGCCAGGCCATACGAATAAACAGACCGGCGTAGCTGCCCCAGTCGGCTGGCCACCACGGCTGAGATTCTGTCAGCAGGGCTTTCAGATCTTTTTTCAGGCCGTAGTAATCTAATTTGCTGAATTCTTTGCGGTAGTCAAAGTCCTCACCCAGCGGGTTAGAACGATTAGAATGTTGGTTTAACAGGTCAACACGGAGTTGATTTGGCCACCAGTCGCGAGTGGTTGTGCCCGCCCCCGCGCTCTGGTCGTGACCGCCCTGATGGAACGGGCATTTGCCAGTGGCTGTCGTGTTATGGATATCGTCTGACGTGCTCATCAATGTGCTCCCCTCTACAGTGTTACCGTTACGATACACAGCGTTAGAGAGAAGTTATAATTGAATTAATCCACGGATGCGATAGTTGAGATCTTACATATTGTTGGTTAAAGAGATGTAGATCAAATTGATCGTAATTAAGCTTTTTTGATTATGTCCGAATTCGGACAAATGCTTTATAAAAAAGGGTTTTAGCTTCATATCCTTCAAGTAATGAGGGAGAAAACAAGGCTGATAACCTTATTTTCCCGCCCTCATTTCGAGGCAGCATTTTGTGCTCTGTTTAAAATTTGTGATCACTGTGTGATTTTCACAAAAGCCACACTATTTATAAACCAGGTCGAACCCCCAGCGTATGGCAAATCGCGTAACTCATTTCAGCGCGGTTAAGCGTATAGAAGTGGAAATCTTTCACTCCTTCACGGCTTAAAATCTTCACCATATCCATGGCAATATTCGCGCCCACCAGCTTGCGGGTTTCGGCATCGTCATCCAGCCCGTCAAACATTTGCGCCATCCACGCCGGAATACGCACGTTGGTCATGTCGGCAAATTTCTTCGCCTGTTTAAAGTTAGATACCGGCAAAATGCCCGGAATGATTTCCACATCAATGCCCGCCGACACACAGCGGTCACGAAAACGCAGGTAGCTTTCGACATCAAAGAAGAACTGAGTAATCGCGCGGTTGGCTCCGGCATCGACTTTGCGTTTCAGGTTAAGCAAATCCGCCTGAGCGCTTTTTGCTTCTGGGTGAACTTCCGGATACGCCGCCACGGAGATATCGAAATCTGCCACTTCTTTTAACAGCGTCACCAGGTCAGAAGCATACATTTCTGGCTTACCACTTCCCGGCGGCAGATCGCCACGCAGCGCCACGATATGACGAATACCGTTATTCCAGTAGTCGCGTGCAATGGTGCGCAACTCGTCGGGCGTCGCATCAATGCAAGTAAGATGCGGTGCCGCTTCCAGACCAGTGCGATCTTTAATGCCTTTAATAATGCTGTGCGTTCGGTCGCGCTCGCCGGAGTTCGCGCCATAGGTCACCGATACAAACTTCGGTTTCAGGCTGCTAAGGCGATCGATGGAGTTCCACAGGGTCTGCTCCATTTCACTGGTACGCGGCGGGAAAAACTCGAACGAAACGTTAATCTGCCCCTGGACTTCTGCCAGGCTCTGATTCAGGGCATCCCGCTGGCTGGCGTGAAAAAAGCTCATACCTTACCTCATCAATCGCTTGTAGTTATATGTTGTGTTGTGCACATCTATCCGTTTAGACGTCCAGATGTAAAGATGAAGGAAAAGCCGAAGGGCGTCAACCGAAAAATGACCAATGATGGTGAGGAAAAATCAGGGAAGATGAAAAAACTTCAGGATGGTAAGAAAAAGAAAATCCGGTATGCAAAGCAAACCGGACTGCAAATATTAACTAACCATGTACTTATTGCTTCTTGCCGGATTCGTCGTAAACGCTTCATCCGGCCTAATCCTATGATAATTCAATATATTTCATTAGAAACCATAGACCCGAAAACATGAGTACCGGACATTATTAAATTTCTGAAATTACAACAACTGTGCCAGCCGGTTGATATCCGACTGAATCGCCCCGGCGGTGACGTCGCGCCCCGCGCCAGGCCCACGGATCACCAGCGGGTTATCGCGATACCAGCGGCTTTCGATGGCAAAGACGTTGTCGCACGGCAGCAGTGATGCCAGCGGATGGTCTTCACGCACCGCCTCCACGCCCACACGCGCTTTGCCGTTGGCATCGAAACGCGCCACGTAGCGCAGCACCAGCCCCATTTCGCGGGCCGCTTCCAGCCGTTGCACCATCTGCTCGTTAAGTTCATCGCCATTTTCAAAGAAATGGTCGATGCTGCCGCCTTCGCAATGAGCAGGCACCAGCGATTCCACACGTACCTGGTCCGGTTCAATGTTGTAACCCGCTTCACGCGCCAGAATCACCAGCTTGCGCATTACGTCTTTGCCGGAGAGGTCGTCACGCGGATCAGGCTCGGTTAAGCCCTGCTGCCACGCCTGATCCACCAGCTCGGTAAACGGCACGCTACCGTCGAATTGCAGGAACAGCCAGGAGAGCGTGCCGGAGAAGATCCCACTGATCGACAAAATAGTATCGCCGCTGTCGATCAGATCGCGCACGGTGTGGTTGATCGGCAAGCCCGCACCGACGGTGGCGTTGTACAGCCAGTGACGCCCGGTTTTTTCGAAGGCGTCGTGGATCTGGCGATATTTATTGCTGTCGCTTGCTCCCGCCAGTTTGTTGGCACTGATGACGTGGAAACCGTGGCTGGCGAAATCAAGATACTGGTCAGCCAGCTGCTGGCTGGCGGTAACGTCCAGCACCACTAAATCATCATACGGATGGGCGCGCATCCACAGGAAAAGCGACTCTTCATCCTGCTCGACCGCTTCATCGTTGAAGAAGGCTAACGCGCGGCTGGCGTCCAGCCCGTCATAACTCAACAGACTGCGGCGGCTGTCCACCACGCCTGCCAGCACAAATTCAAAGCCGGTACGCGCCGAAAGCGAGCTCTGCTCGCGGGCGAACAGTTCCAGCCAGCGGGAACCGATATTGCCTTTGCCGAACAATACCAGGCCGATGCGTTTTTCTGCGCGGAAGACGGACTGATGCAGGCCCTGAATCAGGCTTTCGGTCGGGCCGGTGCGCAGTACTGCCACCAGGCTGATGCCGTCATCGGACTGCCAGGTAAACTCGACCGGCTGGCCTTTCAGTTGCTGCCAGAAGCGGTGGCAATGCAGCGGGTTACGGGTGACACCCGCCCCGACCATCGCCACCAGCGCCAGCCCCTGACGCAGGCGCAGTTCGCCAGGTAATCCCGCTTCGTCGAGGATTTTCAGCGCACTGTCGGCCACTTCTGAGGTGTAGCAAAATTGCAGCAACTGGCGATCGTTATGCACGCCAACCGCCAGTGGACGCACCTGGGCACGTTTCAGGATTTGGTCGATCTCTTTATGCGCCAGTTTGAAATCCTGACTGGCGGGCACCTGAAACTCAATCAAACAGACATCATCGTGGCTGGTGACAATACGCGCACCAGTACCGGAGGCCAGCACGCGTTCAATGCGCGTGGAACCTTGATCCGGCGTGTAGCTACAGCGCAGCTGCAGGTCGATTTCGCTGCCAGAAACTGGCTGTAAAGTACGGGCGTGAAGAACGGGAGCCGCCAGACGCGCCAGTTCGCTGGCCTCATCCAGACGCAGCAACGGCAGCAGGCAGGCATCTTTCACTTTACGCGGGTCGGCACTGTATACCCCGGCGACGTCGCTCCAGATGGTTACGCGAGAAACACCCGCCAGCGCACCGATTTGTGTCGCGGAATAGTCGGAACCGTTACGCCCCAGCAGCACCGTTTCACCGGCGTTGTTACGGCTGATAAACCCGGTCACCACCAGACGTTTACCCGGATGTTGTACCAGTAGCTGTTGCAGCAACGGGTAAGAAAGCCCTTCATCAACCTGCGGTTGCGCAGCGCGTTCAGCGCGTAAAAACTCGCGGGCATCAAGCCAGGCCGCTGGCAGCCCTTGTTGATTAAGTACCGCAGACATCAGTCGCGCCGACCACACTTCACCGTGGCCCACCACTTCCGCATACACTGCGTCGTTAATACCGCTGTCGAGCAGCGCCGCCAGGCGCTCAAGATCGCTGACAAAAGCGCTAATGAGGCTATCGGCTTCTTCGGCGGGTAGCAGGCCGCTAATCAGATCGCACTGATAGCGACGCAGCGTTTGTTGAACCTGATGCGCAGAGAGACGATCGGTCTGGCTTAGTTTCAACCAGTTAATCAACTGGTTAGTGGTGCTACCGGCGGCGGAAACCACCATCATATCGTCAGGCTGAGAGTACTCCGCCATAATGCCCGCGACACGCAAATAACACTTCACATCAGCCAGACTACTGCCACCAAATTTATGCAGCTGACGACCTTTCGCCCCTGCCTGCGCAATCACACTCATTTTTACCCCTTGTTTGCAGCCCGGAAGCCATTTTCCAGGTCGGCAATTAAATCTTCGCCATCTTCAATACCGGTGGAGATACGCAGCAGCGTCTCGGAGATCCCGGCGGCAGCACGCGCTTCTGGCGCCATGCCTGCATGTGTCATGGTTGCGGCGTGAGAGATTAAACTTTCCACTCCCCCTAACGATTCCGCCAGCGTAAACAACGACAGCCCGCCCAGGAAACGACGCAGCGTCTGCTCATCGCCATCCAGTTCAAAACTCAACATTGCGCCAAAGCCTTTTTGCTGACGCGCGGCAATTTCATGCCCCTGATTTTCCGGCAGCGACGGGTGATACAGTTTTTTCACCAACGGCTGGGTTTGCAGATATTTCACAATCGCCTGCGCGTTGCGCTGCGCCAGCTCCATACGCGGCACCAGCGTTCGCAACCCGCGTAGCAGCAGATAGCTGTCAAACGCGCCGCCCGTCACGCCAATATTGTTTGCCCACCAGGCAAGTTCAGTGACAACGTCCGGGTCTTTAGCAATCACCACGCCAGCCACCACGTCAGAGTGACCGTTCAGATATTTCGTACATGAATGCAACACCAGATCGGCACCCAATGCCAGCGGATTTTGTAATGCCGGGCTTAAGAAGGTGTTATCCACCACGCTCACCGCCCCGACTTCCCTTGCCAGATGGCAGATTTTCGCAATATCCACGACGCGTAACAATGGATTACTTGGGCTTTCTACCAGTACCAGTTTGGGGTTTTCTGCCAGCGCTGCCCGTAATGCCTGTTCATCGCCTTGATCAACAAACAACACGCGATAGCAACCGCGTTTCGCCAGGCTGTCGAACAGGCGATAGCTACCGCCGTAGCAGTCGTGCGGCGCAACCAGCAGATCGCCAGGTTTCAAAAAGACGGTCGTTACCAGGTGAATCGCGGACATGCCGGTATTAGTAAGTACTGCACCAGCACCGCCTTCCAGTTCTGCCAGCGCACGCTGAACCACATCGCGCGTTGGGTTGCCGCGACGCGAGTAATCATGCGCGCGCGGTTCATTAAATCCGGTAAAGTTATAGGTGCTGGAAAGATGGATGGGAGGGACAACGCAACCATACTGTTCGTCGTCATTTAACCCGCTACGCACTGCGATGGTGGCCTGTTTACGCGTCATGTGATGAAGTTCCCTGGGCTTGGTCGGTGAAATGTCAGGCACCAGAGTAAACATTGTGTTAATGGACGTCAATACATCTGGACATCTAAACTTCTTTGCGTATAGATTGAGCAAATCCCAAATAGCCGTTAAAATTATATGCATTATCACGCCGACAGATGCATTACACGATGTCACGGTAACGCCTGTACGGTAAACTATGCGGGTTTACGGTCAGTACCCACATAAATTGTGTGGTCTGGTCTCAATTTATTGACGAAGAGGATTAAGTATCTCATGGCTGAATGGAGCGGCGAATATATCAGCCCATACGCTGAGCACGGCAAGAAGAGTGAACAAGTCAAAAAGATTACGGTTTCCATTCCTCTTAAGGTGTTAAAAATCCTCACCGATGAACGCACGCGTCGTCAGGTGAACAACCTGCGTCACGCTACCAACAGCGAGCTGCTGTGCGAAGCGTTTCTGCATGCCTTTACCGGGCAACCTTTGCCGGATGATGCCGATCTGCGTAAAGAGCGCAGCGACGAAATCCCGGAAGCGGCAAAAGAGATCATGCGTGAGATGGGGATTAACCCGGAGACGTGGGAATACTAAAGCGGAAAAGAGCGGCGCGGAGTTAACCTGCCGCTTTTTTCATACAAGGACGTTTAACGATGAAAATCAGGCTACTGATCCTCAGCCTGCTGGTTTCTGTGCCTGCCTTTGCCTGGCAGCCGCAAACTGGCGACATCATCTTTCAAATCTCTCGCTCATCGCAAAGTAAAGCGATCCAACTGGCGACCCATTCCGATTACAGCCACACCGGTATGCTGGTGATGCGTAACAAAAAGCCCTACGTTTTTGAAGCGGTCGGCCCGGTGAAATACACCCCGCTCAAGCAGTGGATTGCCCATGGTGAAAAGGGCAAATACGTTGTTCGCCGCGTTGAAGGCGGACTGAGTGTTGAACAACAGCAAAAACTGGCGCAAACGGCGAAACGTTATCTCGGCAAACCGTACGATTTCAGCTTCTCATGGAGCGACGATCGCCAGTACTGTTCGGAAGTGGTGTGGAAGGTTTATCAGAATGCGCTGGGAATGCGCGTGGGCGAACAGCAGAAGTTGAAAGAGTTTGATCTCAGCAACCCGCTGGTCCAGGCGAAGCTCAAAGAACGCTACGGCAAAAATATTCCGCTTGAGGAAACGGTAGTTTCACCACAAGCCGTTTTCGACGCGCCACAACTCACCACGGTCGCCAAAGAATGGCCGCTGTTTTCGTGGTAATGGATGATAAAAAAAATAATTCCCGCCGTAGTCTGTTTGTTGCTTTGTAGTTGCACGACCTTTCCGCAAGCTGTCGCTCCGGTAAACGGTGATGCCTCCAATTAGTTGAATTAAGGATATAATACTCGCTTTTAAGGTTGTTTCATGGTCACAGTTAACCTTCATTGTCCCCGTTGCCAGTCCGTTCAGGTTTACCGTCACGGGCAGAACCCCAAAAGACATGATCGATTCCGCGGCCGTGACTGTCACCGGGTATTTCAGCTCAGTTACTGTTACGAGCCCCGTAAACCGGGAGTTAAAGACCAAATCGCTGAAATGGCTTTCAACGGTGCCGGGGTTCGCTATACTGCCCGTACGCTGAAAATCGGCATTAATACAGTCATCCGAACTTTAAAAAACTCTCGCCACGAAGAATAACGTCATCCCCGGTCGCTCATGCTGATGTGGCACTCATCTGCGAACTTAGTCAGCAATGGAGCTTTGTCGGCAGTAAAGCGCGACAGCACTGGCTCTGGTACGTGTACAACACGAAAACTGGTGGTGTTCTGGCCTACACTTTTGGCCCCCGGACTGATGAAACCTGTCGTGAATTGCTGGCGCTGCTTACCCTTTTACCATCGGCATGTTGACCACTGACGAATGGGGTAGTTACGCTAGAGAGTTACCAAAGGAGAAGCATCTGACTGGTAAGATTTTTACTCAGCACATTGAGCGTAACAATCTGACCCTGAGAACCCGAATCAAACGTCTGGCCCGCAAAACCATCTGTTTCTCGAGTTCTGTAGAACTTCATGAAAAAGTCATCGGTGCTTTTATCGAAAATATATGTTCTACTAATTGGAGTCATCACCCTTCTGATGAGCTTTCCTTGGATGATTACCAGACTGAATACACAGCCAAAGATTTTTACCTCATTCTGCTCTTTTTTCTCAAATGACATATATTATATTTTACATCATATTCATAGGCATATGACATTCCCCCGCCCCCCATTATGTCATTGTGGGTTGATGTTGGGCTTTCATAAAAAAATACATCTTTTTTTGAACTAGCATTAATTATATTTACTTTATATATTAAAATATTTTCTCCATCTGGAAATATTTTAGCCACACAATATAAAGCAGCTAAATCCGAATTACTTAAAAATACATTGTCATCACTCATAACTCCAGCCATTAAATGACTGGAGACTAAAGCAAGGAAATAACAACATTGTATTGCCTTCATTTTAATTACTCCCTTGCCTGATAATTGTAACTCCATTCCCTTTAGCTTTGGGATTATATTTTAGATAGGTGTTATTTGGTGTTCCCAAGTAACTACTGTATTCTTTTTTTCCCATTCCATTCATATAAGAATTCGTTAAATCTTTGCTTGAAAAATTTAGACTATCATAAACATCATTTTCTTTTGTTACTTTATTTCCTTTATCGTCAGAGTAAAAACCGTGAGTGTGATAATCGCCTACTCTCTCTGAACCTTCAGGGCATTTTATATTTCGCAAGTCTACACTATCATTATCATTTGAACTTATCGGATTCATGGGAAAATATTCACCTTGCTTCTTACATATTAGTCCACCATATTCTTTAATCTCGTTAATTGATTCTCCATTACACATTGCCAATGCAAATATTCCAATATCATCTATATTTTTTGATTTAAATTCATATAATCCCAATGGATCCATGCCATTCACCGGGCTCAGCGGATATGTATACAGGTTCCATCCCCCCTTCAGCCCAATCGGATCCTGAGTGATATACCGCCCCTGCAGCGGGTCATAATAGCGGTGGCGGTTGTAATACAGGCCGGACTCCTCATCATACTGCTGACCCGGCAGGCGGATGAGCTGCTGCAGCTGGTGCGGGTTCTCTTC
>NZ_JBJQJA010000025.1:0-42375 GCF_046487665.1 Escherichia sp. WS1152
CACGGCTGGGACGGAAGTCGCTGTCGTTCTCAAAATCGGTGGAGCTGCATGACAAAGTCATCGGGCATTATCTGAACATAAAACACTATCAATAAGTTGGAGTCATTACCGCCAAACTGGTGCTCGAATCGTATGTATTTTTCTGGTGAACCGGCACAGATCGCTGAGATTAAACGACTGGCCAGCGGTGCAGTCACACCGCTTTATCGCCGCGCCACAAATGAAGGTATTCAGCTGTTTCTGGCCGGAAGTGCCGGACTTCTGCAGACCACTGAAGATGTGCGGTTTGAACCATGCCCCGGACTGACGGCTGCCGGGCGTGGCGTTGTATCGCCGGAGAATATCGCGTTCACCCGCTGGCTGACACACCTGCAGGACGGTGTACTTCTGGATGAGCAAAACTGCCTGATGCTGCATGAACTCTGGCTGCAGAGCGGTACTGGCCGGCGTCGCTGGGAAGAATTACCGGATGATGCCAGGGAAAGCATTACCGCTCTTTTCACCCCAAAAAGAGGTGACTGGTGCGACATCTGGAGTAACGAGGATGTATCGGTGTGGTGGAACCGTCTGTGTGACAACGTCCTGCCGGAAAAACCATGCCGTTTGACCTGCTGACGGTTCTGTTCACTCGCCTGGATGTTGAAGTGAATGGCTTTAACGGTGGTGTTCTGAACGGTGTTCCTTCTGCATATCACTGGTATACGGAACAGTATGGCGTGAAGGGGCCTTGTGGGTATGAGGTGAATATCAGCAGTCAGGGAGACAACTTCATTCAGGTTGATTTCGACACGCCGTGGTGTCAGCCGGAAAGCGACGTTATTGCAGTATTAAGCCGCCGTTTCAGTTGCACGCTGGAGCACTGGTACGCCGAGCAGGGCTGCAATTTCTGTGGCTGGCAGCGATATGAGCGTGGAGAGCTTGTTGATGTGCTGTGGGGGGAACTGGAATGGTCTTCCCCGACAGATGATGATGAGCTGCCGGAAGTCACCGCGCCGGAGTGGATAGTCGACAAGGTGGCGCATTACGGTGGATGAAGTATGACGGAGACTGGCGGGCAACCGCCCGTTTCTTTTCCGGTAAAGGATGTCGCCGGGCTCCTCTTTTTACTGCGCCGGCTGACGCGGCGCGGCAGGAACGCTGCCTGTGGTCAGTGTCCCGCGTCCGGCTGGGCACGGGACGGGCGCTTTTACCGCTCCCGGCTGGCATCGGTGACAGTGTACGCCAGCCCGTCGCCCTTTTCTGATGAACGCCCTTCAAGCCGCTTTCGCGGCATATTCTCGCCGTCAAAAAGACGACGGCTGCGATATTCCACGGTCGGCCTGACCCGTTACCGGACGCGGTGAACAGCCCACAGGCCGCGGGGAACGGGCGCCACAGGGGCGCCCTCCCGGTGCCCTCTGTAAGAGAAGGAGTGCTGTTATGTCCCGTTTTATCCAGGGTGACTGCGTGCGTGTTATGGCCACGTTTCCGGGCAATGCTGTCGATTTCATCCTCACCGACCCGCCATATCTCGTCGGTTTCCGTGACCGTCAGGGGCGTACCATCGCCGGCGATAAAACCGATGAATGGCTGCAACCGGCCTGTAATGAAATGTACCGCGTGCTGAAAAAAGATGCGCTGATGGTGAGCTTCTATGGCTGGAACCGCGTCGATCGCTTTATGGCCGCCTGGAAAAATGCGGGATTCAGCGTGGTTGGCCACCTGGTGTTTACCAAAACCTACACATCGAAGGCCGCATATGTGGGCTATCGCCACGAATGCGCTTACATCCTGGCAAAAGGGCGTCCGGCGCTGCCTCAGAAGCCATTGCCCGACGTGCTGGGCTGGAAATATTCAGGCAATCGTCATCACCCGACGGAAAAGCCTGTTACCAGCCTGCAACCACTGATTGAGAGCTTCACACACCCGAACGCGATTGTGCTGGACCCGTTTGCAGGCAGCGGCTCAACCTGTGTGGCCGCCCTTCAGTCCGGACGCCGGTATATCGGTATCGAGCTGCTTGAACAGTATCACCGTGCCGGACAGCAACGTCTGGCTGCCGTACAGCGGGCCATGCAGCAGGGGGCCGCAAATGATGACTGGTTTATGCCGGAGGCTGCGTAAATGAACTATGCCGGACATAAAAAACTTCGCGCCGACGTGGCGGAGGTGGCCAACACCATGTGTGACCTTCGGGCCAGGCTGAACGATATGGAGCATCGCTGTCGCTTTGATTCCGATGTGCTTGTTGAACGCCTGGCACGCCAGACGCTGTATCGCGCCAATCGCCTGTTCATGGAGGCGTATACCGAAATTCTGGAACTGGATGCGTGCTTTAAAGATTGAGAAGGAGACGAGAATGTACGGAACATGCGAAACGCTATGCCGGGAGCTGGCAGCAAAGTATCCGGGATATACACCGCTGATGCTGGTTATCTGGTCCCCGGAAGAGATTCAGGCCCTCGCTGACGGAATGGATATTTCCCTGTCCGATCCTGAAATCAGGACCGTCCTGGCGCGCCTGGAGGACATCCCGGAAGACCAGCGAATTGAGTCCGGTATTTCTTCTGCCGCGGCGATGGAGATTATCAGCAACGTGAGCGAAAACCGCCAGGTGACCGTCCCGGCTGAACTGCTGGCGTCCCTGATTCAGACCGCCGAACAGGCACTGTGGAAACGTGAATGGGCCGCCCGTGATTACGGCCTCGCCGTCCCGGAATGCGTTACCCGCCGTCAGGCGGTGGTTAATCAGGCCCGCATCCTGCTGAAAAACAACACACACGAAAACGGCTGATGTTATCGCCGCCTGCGGGCGGCGATACAGGGAGAACGATTAATCATGAACGAAAACACAACGCTGAACGCACTGATTTGTCGTCACGCCCGTAACCTGCTGCTGGCGCAGGGCTGGCCGGAAGAGACGGATGTCGACCAGCGTAACCCGAAGTATCCGGGCTGGATCAGCATTTATGTTCTGCTGGATGCGCCCCGGCTGGCGACGTTACTCGTTAACCGCCACGGCGGCGTACTGCCGCCGCACCTGGCCTCCGCCATTCAGAAACTGACCGGAACCGGAGCGGAACTTGTTCTGTCCGGCAGTCAGTGGCAGTCGCTGCCGGTGCTTCCGGCAGACGGAACGCAGGTGTCTTTTCCGTATGCCGGTGAATGGCTGACCGAAGACGAAATCAGGGCTGTACTTGCGGCGGTGCGCGATGCGGTACGCAGTGTCAGTTGCCGGGTGGCAGAAGATATGCGGCGTATCCGGGCGGCGCTGACCACCACCGGTCAGACGTTACTGACCCGCCAGACGCGCCGCTTTCGCCTGGTCGTGAAGGAAAGCGATCACCCCTGCTGGCTCGATGAGGACGACGAAAACCTGCCCGTGGTGCTCGATGCCATCCTGAACCGGGGCGCACGTTTTTCGGCGGTGGAAATGTATCTGGTCAGCGATTGTATTGAACATATCCTGTCTAGTGGGCTGGCCTGCGATGTGCTGCGTATACCGGATGAACCGCCCCGCCAGTGGTTTGACCGTGGTGTTCTGCGGGAAGTTGTCCGGGAAGCCCGGGCCGAAATCCGCAGCATGGCGGATGCCCTGGCAAAAATCAGGGGCTGATGATGGCGGGGAAAATCCCCGCTTTTTTTCTGCCGGTCCCCGGACAGAGCACAAAGGAAGTCGCCGCCGGCTCCGCTTTACCCGGCCATGCAGGCATGGCCTTGTGGGTTTTCAGTTATGTGGCCGCCGTGTCGTGTGCGGGCGGTGCCGTGCCTCCATCTTAGCCGGGCTGGCGGGGATGCAAGGGTACGCTTCGCCGCTGCGGTCACCCGGTCCCTCCTTCCCGTCTGCCGTGATTTTCCGGTCGTTCACCCGCTCAGGTTTCGCGGTCTCACCCTCCAACTCCCGTCAGCCGTGTGCGTCAGGCTGCGGCTTCCCTTGCGCCCTGTGCATCCCCGCCTTATCGCCCGGCTTTTATGGAGGCACGGCACCGCCCGGTGTCGCGGAATATGTGAATAACGGAGGAAAACATCATGCAATATGCGAAACCTGTCACTCTGAACGTTGAAGAGTGCGACCGTCTCTCCTTTCTGCCTTACCTGTTTGGCAACGATTTTCTGTATGCCGAGGCGTATGTGTACGCGCTGGCGCAAAAAATGATGCCGGAATATCAGGGAGGCTTCTGGCACTTCATCCGCCTGCCGGACGGTGGCGGTTACATGATGCCGGATGGCGACCGTTTTCATCTGGTCAACGGTGAAAACTGGTTTGACCGCACGGTCAGCGCCGATGCCGCAGGCATCATTCTGACTTCCCTTGTGATTAACCGCCAGTTGTGGCTGTACCACGACAGCGGGGATGTAGGACTGACCCAGCTTTACCGGATGCGCGATGCGCAGTTGTGGCGTCACATCGAATTTCACCCCGAATGCAACGCGATTTACGCGGCACTGGACTGATTAACGGACGGGGCGGCAATGCCGCCCCTGTAAAGGAGACGAGAACATGTACTGTACTGTTAAAGAAATCATCCGCGATGTACTGGATACAGACGTGCCGGACAGTGAATGCGTTTTTGCCGTGGTGCTGACCCGTGGGGATGTGCGCCACATAGCCCAGGACTGGAACCTGTCAGACGATGAGCTGGAAACCGTCATGCAGCGGCTGGACGATGCCTTTGAATATGGTGCGGATGTCAGCATTGTTCACGACGTTGTTCGTGAGCTGATGGAAGAAAAGCGTGCCAGCCGTCAGGTGACAGTTCCGGCGGTGATGCTGGAAAAAGTGATGGCGCTGGCAGGCAGTGAAATGAAGCGCCTGTATGCCGTCGGGAGTGAGAACGGGGGCGACGGTGATGCGTTCGTCAGGGAGGAACGCGAAGCAATGGACGTTGTGTTACAGGCGCTGGACGGGGAGCACATGTCATGAATATCAGCACAGAAACCCGCGAAATTCTGCGCAATTACAAAGCCGTGATTAATGCGCGACGTCGTGAAATGGGGCAGAAACCGCTCACCACCGCGCAGATTGTTGATGAAATCTGCGATTTTGTGGCGAATCAGCAGGCTGTTTTCCTGGGCGGTCACTACATCTTACAGGGCAGCAGAAACAGGTGATACAGGGCAGGCGGTGGAGGCCGCCTGTCAGCCCGCGCGAAAACCCCTGGCAGGCTGACGCCTGCCGGAAGGGAAGCGGGCCACGCTGACGCGTCGCCCGTTACCCTTCCTGTTTGTGATGTGTCCGGAATGTTTTTTTCTGATGTTATTTTTCTGTGGTTACCGTGCCTGTTACTGTTCTTCTTCTTTTTCCTCTTCCTCTTCTTCCTCTTCTTTCCGTTCCTCTCCTGCTTATGGCTTTTCCGGGCGTCCCCCTGGTGGGGCGGGCTGTCGTGAACGGAGCCAGCGAAGCTGTCTCCGCCCTGGCGGGCTTCCATCCCTGACGCGAAACCCTGGCTTGCAGCGACCGTTCCGGTCGCGCCGCCTCTGTCGCGCCGTGGCCTGCGCTCCCGGCATCCCGGCAAAAGGCCGCCGGGATGTAAGGGGCAACGCCGTTTCGCAAACCGCGCTTCACGTCGTTGCGGCGGGTCCCTGCTCATTGCCTGCCGGGTGCCACACACCCGTATGAGTCCCTGTCGCCGGGGCTGATACAGCCACAACCTGCCGCACTGACTGTCCAGGGTAAATGAACAGCCCACAAAATTTTTTACCCAAAACCCGGTAAAAAATTTTGCGTTCTGCCCAGGACAGGTGTGTCAGGCCGTGGCAGTGATGCCCCTTGCGGCGAAGGTTCTCAAAAAGGTGATGGTGAATACCGGAGGGAACAAAAGGCAGGTCCCCGCAAAACGTCAAAACCGCGGCTCCCGAAACTCAAAAGATGATGGGGGCTGAAAACATCAACAGAAGGAGACACATCATGGCAGTTCGTGGCATTAACAAGGTCATCCTCGTAGGACGCCTGGGAAAGGATCCGGAAGTCCGTTACATCCCCAACGGGGGCGCAGTGGCAAACCTGCAGGTGGCCACGTCAGAAAGCTGGCGTGACAAACAGACGGGGGAGATGCGGGAGCAGACAGAATGGCATCGCGTGGTGCTGTTCGGCAAGCTCGCGGAAGTGGCAGGTGAATGTCTGCGCAAGGGCGCGCAGGTCTACATCGAAGGTCAGCTTCGCACCCGTAGCTGGGAGGATAACGGTATCACCCGTTACGTCACCGAAATTCTTGTTAAGACCACGGGCACCATGCAGATGCTGGTACGTGCCGCAGGTGCTCAGACTCAGCCGGAAGAGGGGCAACAGTTCAGCGGTCAGCCTCAGCCGGAACCACAGGCGGAGGCCGGTACGAAAAAAGGTGGCGCAAAAACGAAAGGCCGTGGACGTAAGGCCGCGCAGCCGGAGCCTCAGCCGCAACCGCCGGAGGGTGACGATTACGGGTTTTCAGACGATATCCCGTTCTGAACGACTGACTGTGACAACCGCCCCGTCCTGTGCGGGGCATCACCGGAGAGATGAGGATGAGCGAATATTTCAGAATACTTCAGGGACTGCCTGACGGTCCTTTTACCCGCAAACATGCCGAAGCCGTTGCCGCACAGTACCGGAACGTCTTTATCGAGGATGACCACGGCGAACAGTTTCGCCTGGTTGTCCGTAATAACGGTGCAATGGTCTGGCGTACCTGGAATTTTGAGGACGGTGCCGGGTACTGGATGAACCATGTCATCCGTGATTTCGGGATTCTTAAGTAAGAGAGGTGCCGGACGGGAACGCGTCCGGCAGACAATCATTATTACCGTTTTGGGAGGTACTAACTATGTCAGTTACAGAGTCTAAGGCAAAAACGGAGCGTAAATCCAGCCGTAAACCTGCAAAAACGCAGGAAACAGTCCTGTCGGCCCTGCTGGCGCAGACGGAGGAAGTGAGCGTGCCGCTGGCCTCGCTGATTAAGTCTCCGCTGAATGTGCGCACGGTGCCGTATTCTGCGGAGTCCGTCAGCGAACTGGCGGACTCCATTAAAGGTGTCGGCCTGTTACAGAATCTGGTTGTTCATGCCCTGCCAGGTGACCGTTACGGTGTCGCCGCAGGTGGTCGCCGACTGGCAGCACTCAACATGCTGGCAGAGCGTGACATCATTCAGGTTGACTGGCCTGTCCGTGTGAAGGTCATTCCGCAGGAGCTGGCGACTGCCGCATCGATGACCGAGAACGGTCATCGTCGGGATATGCACCCTGCCGAACAGATTGCCGGATTCCGTGCAATGGCGCAGGAAGGCAAAACACCTGCACAAATCGGTGATTTGCTGGGTTATTCGCCCCGCCACGTTCAGCGAATGCTGAAACTGGCAGACCTTGCGCCTGTCATCCTCGATGCGCTGGCAGAAGACCGCATCACCACCGAGCACTGTCAGGCGCTGGCGCTGGAGAACGACACCGCGCGTCAGGTGCAGGTGTTTGAAGCGGCCTGCCAGTCAGGATGGGGCGGTAAACCGGATGTGCGGGTTATCCGCAATCTGATTACGGAAAGTGAAGTGGCGGTGAAGGACAACACTAAATTCCGCTTCGTGGGGGCTGATGCTTTCTCACCTGACGAACTGCGTACTGATTTGTTCAGCGATGACGAGGGTGGCTATGTGGACTGCGTGGCGCTCGATGCCGCCCTGCTGGAAAAACTCCAGGCTGTCGCTGAACACCTTCGGGAAGCCGAAGGCTGGGAATGGTGCGCCGGACGCATGGAGCCTGTCGGTGAGTGCCGTGAAGATTCCCGGGCATACCGCAACCTGCCGGAGCCGGAAGCGGTGCTGACGGAGGCAGAAGAAGAACGCCTGAACGAACTGATGATGCGTTACGACGCGCTGGAAAACCAGTGTGAGGAATCTGACCTGCTGGCAGCAGAAATGAAGCTGATTGACTGCATGGCGAAGGTCAGGGCGTGGACGCCGGAGATGCGTGCCGGAAGTGGCGTGGTGGTGTCCTGGCGTTACGGTAATGTGTGTGTCCAGCGTGGTGTGCAGTTGCGCAGTGAAGATGACGTGACTGACGACGCTGACCGCACGGAACAGGTGCAGGAAAAAGCGTCAGTGGAGGAAATCAGTCTGCCACTACTGACGAAAATGTCCTCAGAGCGCACGCTGGCAGTCCAGGCAGCGCTGATGCAACAGCCGGACAAATCTCTGGCACTGCTGACATGGACGCTCTGCCTGAATGTGTTTGGCAGCGGGGCGTACAGTAAACCAGCACAAATCAGCCTGGAATGTAAACATTATTCGCTGACCAGCGATGCGCCGTCAGGGAAGGAAGGTGCCGCATTCATGGCGCTGATGGCAGAAAAAGCACGTTTGGTCGTCCTGTTGCCGGAGGGATGGTCACGGGACATGACGACGTTCCTGTCACTCAGCCAGGAGGTGCTGTTATCCCTGCTCAGTTTCTGCACTGCGTGCAGCATCCACGGCGTTCAGACCCGCGAGTGTGGTCACACGTCACGCAGTCCGCTTGACCCGCTGGAAACCGCTATCGGATTCCACATGCGCGACTGGTGGCAGCCGACAAAAGCAAACTTCTTCGGACACCTGAAAAAGCCGCAGATTATCGCAGCCCTGAATGAGGCCGGACTGTCCGGTGCTGCACGGGACGCGGAGAAGATGAAGAAAGGCGATGCGGCTGAACATGCAGAGTTCCACATGAAAGACAACCGCTGGGTGCCTGGCTGGATGTGTGCACCACGCCCACAGACGGATGCCACTGAACGTACCGATAACCTGGCTGATGCCGCCTGATGAACAACCACACCGCCCCGCCGGAGACGGGGCGGCAGCAAGGGAGATACCGTGATGAAAACTGAACTGACCCTGAATGTATTACAGACCATGAACGCACAGGAATATGAAGATATCCGGGCTGCCGGAAGTGATGAACGCCGTGAGCTGACTCACGCCGTGATGCGGGAGCTGGATGCGCCGGATAACTGGACGATGAACGGCGAGTACGGCAGCGAGTTTGGCGGCTTTTTCCCCGTCCAGGTCCGTTTCACGCCTGCCCACGAACGTTTTCACCTGGCGTTATGTTCACCGGGCGATGTCTCTCAGGTCTGGGTGCTGGTTCTGGTGAATGCCGGTGGTGAGCCGTTTGCGGTGGTTCAGGTACAGCGGCGGTTTGCATCGGAAGCCGTCAGCCATTCACTGGCACTGGCGGCGTCACTGGATACGCAGGGGTACAGCGTTAACGACATCATCCATATCCTGATGGCGGAAGGAGGTCAGGTATGAGCGTACGTTCACAGGCACTGGTTCCCCTCAGCACAGAGCAACAGGCCGCATGGCGGGCGGTGGCGGAGACAGAAAAACGCCGCCATCAGGGTAACACGCTGGCGGAATATCCGTATGCGGGGGCGTTTTTCCGCTGTCTGAACGGAAGCCGCAGGATATCGCTGTCTGACCTGCGATTTTTCATGCCGTCCCTGACCGCAGAAGAACTGCACGGCAACCGTCTTCAGTGGCTGTATGCCATCGATGTGCTGATTGAAACACAGGGCGAGGTCTGCCTCCTTCCCCTTCCCGGTGATGCAGCAGAGCGGTTGTTTCCGTCGGTGCGGTTTCGTGTCAGGGAGCGCAGTCGCCATAAATCCGCGCTGGTCATGCAGAAGTACAGCCGCCAGCAGGCACGGGAGGCAGAGCAGAAAGCCCGTGCGTACCAGGCGCTGGTCGCTCAGGCTGAAATCGAACTGGCATTCCATTCGCCGGAAACAGTCGGAAGCTGGCATGCACGCTGGAGTGACCGGGTGGCAGAGCATGACCTGGAAACCCTGTTCTGGCAGTGGGGCGAGCGTTTTCCGTCACTGGCCGGAATGGAACGCTGGCAGTGGCAGGATATGCCGTTCTGGCAGGTTATTGCGGAAGCCAGTCTTGCAGCAAGAGAGGCCGGTCACGCTGTCCGTGAGATGGAGCGGTGGATGGTGCCGAACAAACTCCGGGAGGCAGCGTGATGCGGCAACAATCACACAGATTACCCGTAAACAGCCTGAATGAGCGGGTTATTTTCAGGAAAAGTGAGTGTGGTCAGCGTGCAGGGATATGGGCTATGATGTGCCCGGCGCTTGAGGCTTTCTGCCTCATGACGTGAAGGTGGTTTGTTGCCGTGTTGTGTGGCAGAAGGACAAAAGCCCCGTAGTTAATTTTTCATTAACCCACGAGGCCCCTGCATGCTTAGACAACATCAGGATAGCCTCTTACTGCGCTTTGCGCAAGGAGAAGAAGGCCATGAAACTACCACGCAGCTCTCTTGTCTGGTGTGTGTTGATCGTGTGTCTCACACTGTTGATATTCACTTATCTGACACGAAAATCGCTGTGCGAGATTCGTTACAGAGACGGATACAGGGAGGTGGCGGCTTTCATGGCTTACGAATCCGGTAAGTAGCAACCTGGAGGCGGGCGCAGGCCCGCCTTTTCAGGGCTGATGCTGGTCTGACTGCACTGAAGCGCCTTTATAAAGGGGCTGCTGGTTCGCCGGTGGCCCCTTTCTCCTTGCTGGCATTGTACGGGCATGAACAACCAGACTGCCAGGAAGGCCGTTTCCCTCTGGGAACGGGGATGAACGTGCGCCTGCGGCGCCCGTTCTTTTCCCCCGCCTTCTCTGTTTATGACCTGTCAGAAATCACATCACCTTCCCTTTGATTATTCTCTTTTTCCTCCTGTTCTGACTCTGATTACTGCTGCCCTGATTCCTGTCTGTTTTGTTGTTCTCCTGGCAGTGTCTTTTCCGGGCGTCCCCCTGGCGGGGCGGCTGTCGTGAACGGAGCCAGCGAAGCTGTCTCCGCCCTGGCGGGCTTCCATCCCTGACGCGAAACCCCGGGCTTGCAGCGACCGTTCCGGTCGCGCCGCCTCTGTCGCGCCGTGGCCTGCGCTCCCGGCATCCCGGCAAAAGGCCACCGGGATGTAAGGGGCAACGCCGTTTCGCAAACCGCGCTTCACGTCGTTGCGGCGGGTGCCTGCCCGTTGTTGTGTCCGGTGCCATTCACCTGTTTAAGCCCCTGTCACCGGGGGCAAAGACAGCCACAACCGTCTCCGCCAGTCCAGGGGTGAAATGCACATCCCGCAAAACTTTTTGCCCAAAAGCAGGCAAAAAGTTTTGCGGTCTGCCCCCGGACAGTCGTTTCCGGCCGTGGCAGTGATGCCCCTTGCGGCGAAGGTTCTCAAAAAGGTGATGGTGAATACCGGAGGGAACAAAAGGCAGGTCCCCGCAAAACGTCAAAACCGCGGCTCCCGAAACTCAAAAGATGATGGGGGCTGAAAACCAGAGAGAGGAGAAAGCAGGATGAGTACCCGAAATATCCACGTTAACACCGCGTCGTACACGCTTCTTGTTGCCGGGAAGAAAAAAAACACCGGGGAAGAGTGGGACGTCCTGGAATTCAGCAGCCTGACTGAGCTGAAAAAATATCGCAAAAGCCACCCGGAAAAGATGGCCTTCAGCTATAGCTACGCGCTCAGCCGGGGTGTGGATACGCAGTTCCGCCATATCAACATTGCGGAAGCCGATCACTTCAAACAGTTCCTGCGTCAGATTAAGCGTGCCGGCCTCGATATCCGGGCGATCTGCTGACCGGATGTGATGAATATCCCTCCTGATTGTTGCAATCTTGTTAATTGTGACCAGGGGGGATGATATTAAGCGGAAAAATTTTTTATTAAATTTATTCTTTCATAAAGGAGTAGCTGTTATGCGATTAGCTTCCCGTTTTGGTCGGTATAATTCCATCCACCGTGAACGTCCTTTAACGGATGATGAATTAATGCAGTTCGTGCCTTCGGTATTTTCCGGTGATAAACATGAGTCCCGGAGTGAACGTTATACGTATATTCCAACAATCAATATCATCAATAAGTTACGTGATGAAGGTTTCCAGCCATTCTTTGCCTGTCAGAGTCGGGTTCGTGATTTGGGACGTCGCGAATACAGTAAACATATGTTACGTCTTCGCAGGGAAGGGCATATTAACGGGCAGGAAGTTCCTGAAATTATCCTGCTTAATTCACATGATGGTTCATCCAGTTATCAGATGATCCCCGGAATTTTTCGTTTTGTCTGCACAAATGGCCTGGTGTGCGGAAATAATTTTGGCGAAATCCGCGTTCCACATAAAGGTGATATTGTCGGGCAGGTTATAGAGGGCGCGTATGAAGTGCTCGGTGTCTTTGATAAGGTCACTGATAATATGGAGGCGATGAAAGAAATTCATCTTAACAGTGACGAGCAACATTTATTTGGCAGAGCTGCACTGATGGTCAGGTATGAAGATGAAAATAAAACGCCAGTGACGCCTGAACAAATAATTACTCCCCGTCGTTGGGAGGATAAACAGAACGATCTCTGGACAACCTGGCAGCGGGTTCAGGAGAATATGATAAAAGGTGGATTATCGGGGCGAAGTGCCTCCGGGAAAAATACCAGGACAAGAGCCATTACAGGTATTGATGGTGATATAAGAATCAACAAGGCGTTGTGGGTGATTGCCGAACAGTTCAGAAAGTGGAAGTCATGATAATATAAGTAAAGCCCCGAAAAAATTTCGGGGCTTTACTTATATTATCATTCTTCGGCATCGCTGTGTCGTCTGATATACCTCAATTTCATCAACTGGCTTTTCGGTTGTCTGTAAATATTGTGCCCGCGAAAAATGGTCTGGCAGGAGGCTGCGCAGTTACCGGGTATATATAAGATGGGTTACTGCTTCGCGGGGCTTCGGCCTGTCAGTATTGTCACTCATATGATATTTTTGTGTGTGGCCTTCCATGCCGCTTTTGCGGCATAACCGGTATCTGACAATGCCTGTAAGATTAATTGTTCTGCACGCTGTTAATTTCCGGAAGTGATTTCTTCGTGGCCGGAATCCGGATACCTTTACTGCTTTTTATCCCGGTATAAATCCGGTAAACATCTGATGCGTAGGCAAGACGTCTCTGGTTCTGGCGTTCGGTCTTCCTGAATCCAGCATTGTATGCACCAACGGCCTCCCAGGAGACGCCCCATTTTTTAAAGGCTATTGCCAGATAATAAGCACCGGTATAAATGTTCATGCAGGGATCTGTTGTCAGATGTTCCGGCTTAATTCCATAGCGGGCCAGTTCGTTAAAATGCTGGGAATCTACCTGCATCAGTCCGCTGCCATATCCCGTTACCGGGTTAATACCGATGGCATTAACCCGGTAACGGGATTCTTTCCATGATATTGCTCTCAGTAAATCAGGATCTATTTTGTAATCCCGGCCTGCAAGATCAAAGCAATCAGTGGCATGGCAGATCTCATTTATAAACATCAGGCAGATGGATAACATCCATTTTTTCATTTTTCCACCTCTGGTGACTTTATCCGTAAATAATTTAACCCACTCCACAAAAAGGCTCAACAGGTTGGTGGTTCTCACCACCAAAAGCACCACACCCCACGCAAAAACAAGTTTTTGCTGATTTTTCTTTATAAATAGAGTGTTATGAAAAATTAGTTTCTCTTACTCTCTTTATGATATTTAAAAAAGCGGTGTCGGCGCGGCTACAACAACGCGCCGACACCGTTTTGTAGGGGTGGTACTGACTATTTTTATAAAAAACATTATTTTATATTAGGGGTGCTGCTAGCGGCGCGGTGTGTTTTTTTATAGGATACCGCTAGGGGCGCTGCTAGCGGTGCGTCCCTGTTTGCATTATGAATTTTAGTGTTTCGAAATTAACTTTATTTTATGTTCAAAAAAGGTAATCTCTAATGGCTAAGGTGAACCTGTATATCAGCAATGATGCCTATGAAAAAATAAATGCGATTATTGAGAAGCGTCGACAGGAAGGGGCAAGGGAAAAAGATGTCAGTTTTTCAGCAACAGCTTCAATGCTTCTTGAACTGGGGCTTCGTGTACATGAGGCTCAGATGGAGCGTAAAGAGTCTGCATTTAATCAGACTGAGTTTAATAAATTGCTTCTTGAATGCGTTGTAAAAACACAATCATCAGTAGCGAAAATTTTGGGTATTGAGTCTCTCAGTCCTCATGTCTCCGGAAATCCAAAGTTTGAATATGCCAATATGGTTGAAGATATCAGGGAGAAGGTATCATCTGAGATGGAACGATTTTTTCCAAAAAATGATGATGAATAAAAGAAATTTGACTTCGTTCAAATATCAGAGTTTTTATGATTTAAAAAGGTGACAGTGCGAAAGATAATTAGTATATTAATTACGTGGTTAATGCCACGTTAAAATTTGAAATTGAAAATCGCCGATGCAGGGAGACGTGAACTCCCTGCATCGACTGTCCATAGAATCCTTTGTGAGGAGGTTCCTATGTATCCGATGGATCGTATTCAACAAAAACATGCTCGTCAAATAGATCTGCTGGAAAATCTGACGGCAGTTATTCAGGATTATCCAAATCCAGCCTGTATCAGGGACGAAACTGGAAAATTTATTTTTTGCAATACGCTGTTTCATGAGTCATTTCTTACACAAGATCAAAGTGCTGAAAAATGGCTTCTGTCGCAGAGAGATTTTTGTGAATTGATCTCTGTCACAGAGATGGAAGCATATAGGAATGAGCATACGCATCTTAATCTTGTAGAGGATGTTTTTATTCAGAACAGATTCTGGACAATATCTGTCCAGTCATTTCTTAATGGACACAGAAATATTATTCTGTGGCAATTTTATGATGCTGCTCATGTTCGTCATAAAGACAGTTATAATCAAAAAACGATTGTCAGTGATGATATCAGAAATATAATCAGAAGAATGAGTGATGATTCTTCTGTATCATCATATGTAAATGATGTCTTTTACTTATATAGCACCGGAATCAGTCATAATGCTATAGCAAGAATATTAAATATATCCATCTCCACATCAAAGAAACACGCATCTCTGATATGCGACTACTTCTCTGTTTCTAATAAAGATGAGTTAATTATCTTACTCTACAATAAAAAGTTTATTTATTATTTATACGAGAAGGCTATGTGTATCATAAATACGCGTTAATAAGGTGTTAATAAAATATAGACTTTCCGTCTATTTACCTTTTCTGATTATTCTGCAAACATAAGTGGTAACCAGAAGATAAACAGCGGGAGGTGTTATTGAAAAGATTTGGTACACGTTCTGCAACAGGTAAGATGGTAAAACTAAAATTACCTGTAGATGTGGAAAGTCTATTAATTGAGGCAAGTAACAGAAGCGGAAGAAGTCGATCGTTTGAGGCAGTAATAAGACTTAAAGATCATCTTCACCGCTATCCAAAGTTTAACAGGGCAGGGAATATCTATGGTAAGTCGCTG
Organism: Escherichia sp. WS1152; assembly: GCF_046487665.1. Taxonomy (NCBI): domain Bacteria; kingdom Pseudomonadati; phylum Pseudomonadota; class Gammaproteobacteria; order Enterobacterales; family Enterobacteriaceae; genus Escherichia; species Escherichia sp. WS1152. Next base: position 15,279 of record NZ_JBJQJA010000025.1, read on the forward strand.
GTTAAGTATCTGACAATGCGTCTGGATGATGAAACTAACCAGCTACTTATTGCAGCCAAAAATCGTAGTGGATGGTGTAAAACAGATGAGGCTGCAGACAGAGTTATTGATCATTTGATCAAGTTTCCTGATTTTTATAACTCGGAGATATTCAGGGAGGCAGATAAAGAGGAAGATATAACATTTAATACACTCTAGTTTTATTCATTTATCCGAAATTGAGGTAACTTATGAATGCTGTTTTAAGTGTTCAGGGTGCTTCTGCGCCCGTCAAAAAGAAGTCGTTTTTTTCCAAATTCACTCGTCTGAATATGCTTCGCCTGGCTCGCGCAGTGATCCCGGCTGCTGTTCTGATGATGTTCTTCCCGCAGCTGGCGATGGCCGCCGGCAGCAGTGGTCAGGACCTGATGGCAAGCGGTAACACCACGGTTAAGGCGACCTTCGGTAAGGACTCCAGTGTTGTTAAATGGGTTGTTCTGGCTGAAGTTCTGGTCGGTGCTGTCATGTACATGATGACCAAAAACGTCAAGTTCCTGGCCGGTTTTGCCATCATCTCTGTATTTATTGCTGTGGGTATGGCCGTCGTTGGCCTCTGACAGGAAATAAAACGATGTCGGGAGACGAGAATAAACTTAAGAAATATCGTTTCCCGGAAACACTGACCAACCAGAGCCGCTGGTTTGGCCTGCCACTGGATGAACTGATCCCCGCAGCAATCTGTATTGGCTGGGGTATCACAACATCGAAATATCTGTTCGGTATTGGTGCAGCGGTTCTGGTTTATTTCGGGATTAAAAAACTGAAAAAAGGGCGGGGCAGTTCCTGGTTACGTGATCTGATTTACTGGTATATGCCAACAGCCCTGCTGCGCGGTATTTTTCATAATGTTCCCGATTCGTGTTTCCGGCAGTGGATTAAATAGAACTGATACCAGGATTGTTATATGGAACACGGTGCCCGTTTAAGTACCAGTCGTGTAATGGCCATCGCCTTTATATTTATGTCAGTGCTTATTGTTCTCAGCCTCTCTGTTAACGTCATTCAGGGGGTGAATAACTACCGTCTTCAGAATGAGCAACGCACTGCCGTGACGCCAATGGCATTTAATGCCCCCTTTGCCGTGTCACAGAACAGTGCCGACGCCTCTTATTTACAGCAGATGGCGCTGTCATTTATTGCCCTCCGTCTGAATGTTTCATCAGAAACCGTCGATGCCTCACATCAGGCGCTTCTGCAATATATCCGCCCGGGCGCACAGAACCAGATGAAAGTTATTCTGGCTGAAGAAGCGAAGCGTATTAAAAACGATAACGTGAACTCAGCCTTTTTCCAGACCAGTGTTCGTGTCTGGCCTCAGTATGGCCGTGTGGAAATTCGAGGTGTGCTTAAAACCTGGATTGGTGATTCAAAACCTTTCACTGATATCAAACATTACATCCTTATTCTGAAGCGGGAAAACGGGGTGACCTGGCTGGATAATTTCGGGGAAACAGACGATGAGAAAAAATAATACGGCAATAATATTCGGCAGCCTGTTTTTTTCCTGCAGCGTGATGGCCGCAAACGGTACGCTGGCCCCCACCGTGGTGCCAATGGTGAACGGTGGTCAGGCCAGTATTGCCATCAGCAATACCAGCCCGAATCTGTTTACCGTTCCCGGTGACCGGATTATCGCCGTGAACAGTCTGGATGGTGCCCTGACCAATAATGAGCAGACCGCCTCCGGCGGTGTGGTGGTTGCCACCGTCAACAAAAAGCCCTTTACGTTCATTCTGGAAACAGAACGTGGTCTGAATCTTTCCATTCAGGCCGTTCCCCGTGAAGGCGCGGGGCGTACCATTCAGCTGGTCAGTGACCTGCGCGGAACCGGAGAAGAAGCCGGTGCGTGGGAAACGTCCACGCCTTACGAATCCCTGCTTGTGACCATCAGCCAGGCCGTCCGTGGCGGAAAATTACCCGCAGGCTGGTATCAGGTCCCAGTGACAAAGGAAACCCTGCAGGCCCCGGCGGGGCTGTCTTCAGTGGCAGATGCCGTATGGACGGGGAATCACCTGAAGATGGTCCGCTTTGCCGTGGAAAATAAAACGCTGTCTGCCCTGAATATCCGGGAAAGTGACTTCTGGCAGCCGGGAACCCGTGCCGTGATGTTCAGCCAGCCTGCCAGCCAGTTACTGGCAGGTGCGCGCATGGATGTGTATGTCATCCGTGACGGGGAGGGCAACTGATGGCCAGTATCAATACCATTGTGAAACGCAAGCAGTACCTGTGGCTGGGGATTGTGGTTGTCGGTACAGCCTCCGCGATTGGTGGGGCACTGTATCTGTCTGATGTGGACATGTCCGGTAACGGTGAAACCGTGGCTGAACAGGAGCCTGTGCCGGATATGACCGGTGTGGTGGATACGACCTTTGATGACAAGGTGCGTCAGCATGCCACCACCGAGATGCAGGTGACGGCAGCGCAGATGCAGAAGCAGTATGAGGAAATCCGTCGTGAGCTGGATGTTCTGAACAAACAGCGCGGTGATGACCAGCGTCGTATTGAAAAGTTGGGACAGGACAATGCCGCCCTGGCAGAGCAGGTAAAAGCCCTGGGTGCTAATCCCGTCACGGCGACCGGTGAGCCTGTACCGCAGATGCCTGCCTCACCGCCCGGCCCGGAAGGCGAACCACAGCCAGGAAACACCCCCGTATCCTTCCCGCCGCAGGGCAGCGTTGCTGTTCCACCGCCGACGGCGTTTTATCCCGGGAATGGTGTCACGCCACCGCCACAGGTGACGTACCAGTCTGTGCCGGTGCCTAACCGGATACAGCGTAAGGTGTTTACCCGTAATGAGGGAAAACAGGGACCATCACTGCCGTACATTCCGTCAGGAAGTTTTGCGAAAGCCATGCTGATTGAAGGGGCGGATGCCAATGCCTCTGTCACCGGTAATGAATCCACGGTGCCGATGCAGCTGCGTATCACCGGCCTGGTGGAAATGCCGAACAGCAAGACGTATGACGCAACGGGATGTTTTGTGGGTCTGGAAGCCTGGGGGGATGTGTCCAGTGAGCGTGCCATTGTACGCACCCGCAATATCAGTTGCCTGAAGGACGGCAAAACTATTGATATGCCGATTAAGGGGCATGTCAGCTTCCGGGGTAAAAACGGTATCAAGGGCGAAGTGGTGATGCGTAACGGCAAAATCCTCGGCTGGGCATGGGGCGCGGGATTTGTTGACGGTATCGGTCAGGGAATGGAGCGCGCCTCCCAGCCGGCTGTCGGGCTGGGTGCCACAGCCGCTTACGGGGCTGGTGATGTCCTGAAAATGGGTATCGGTGGCGGCGCATCGAAAGCCGCACAGACGCTCAGTGACTACTACATCAAACGTGCCGAACAGTATCACCCGGTGATACCGATTGGTGCGGGCAACGAAGTGACCGTGGTGTTCCAGGACGGCTTCCAGCTGAAAACCGTGGAAGAGATGGCGCTGGAACGCACGCAGAGCAGAGCGGAAGAAGACAATCCGGAAAGTCCGGTTCCTGTTCCGCCATCGGCTGAAAGTCATCTTAACGGCTTTAATACTGACCAGATGCTGAAGCAGCTGGGCAACCTGAATCCGCAGCAGTTTATGTCCGGCAGCCAGGGAGGGGGCAACGATGGCAAATAATATGTCGTCCCGTCAGGCGTGCCATGCCGCCCGGTATGTTGTCGCCCGGGTTCTGCGAGGACTGTTCTGGTGTCTGAAGTACACCGTCATTCTGCCACTGGCCACAATGGCCCTGATGGCTCTGTTTGTTTTATGGAAGGACAACACCACGCCGGGGAAATTACTGGTTAAGGAGATTAACTTCGTAAGACAAACAGCACCTGCCGGACAGTTCCCGGTCAGTGAATGCTGGTTTTCTTCCTCTGATTCTTCAGGCAGATCAGAAATACAGGGTATCTGCCATTACCGCGCGGCTGATGCTGCAGATTATGTCAGGGAGACTGACCGGTCACTGATGCAACTGGTCACCGCATTATGGGCAACACTGGCACTGATGTATGTCTCGCTGGCAGCGATCACCGGGAAATATCCGGTGCGACCCGGAAAAATGAAATGTATCCGGGTGGTAACCGCAGATGAACATCTGAAGGAAGTTTATACGGAAGACGCTTCCCTGCCGGGAAAAATCAGGAAATGCCCTGTTTATCTTCCTGATGACAGAACAAACAGAAACAACGGAGATAAAAATGAACATGCGTAATATTAATGTTATTACAGCCCTCTCTGTGCCGGGTAAAACCGTGTCAGATGATTTTATGCATGCTGTTCTCAGTAACTGCGCCACAAGAATCGTACTTCCTGCACCGGAGAAATTCGGTTCTGAGTCATTGCCGGACAATTTTAATATGACTGCTGTCGGTGTGATGAAGAATTCAGAAATATAAGGAACCCTTCGATGAATAAGCTGGTTTCTGATGGCAGCGTCAAAAAAATAAATTATCCGGTGCTGTATGAGTCCGGAATAACACCTCCGTTATGTGAAGTCAGTGCACCAGAACCTGATGCGGGTGGGAAACGCATTGTGGCATATGTTTATAAATCATCACGGAGTACGGTTTTTGAAAATCCTGACATTGTAAAAACCTGTACGGTCAGGGATTTGAAGAAGGATTTTGTGAACTGCGATGAGAAAGGTGAGGGACAATGAAACAGATTTCTTTCTTTATTCCTCTGCTGGGGACCTTATTACTTTCCGGCTGTGCCGGAACCAGTACGGAATTTGAGTGTAACGCCACCACATCCGATACCTGTATGACGATGGAGCAGGCCAATGAGAAGGCCAAAAAACTGGAGCGGTCCTCAGAAGCAAAGCCGGTTGCGGCATCACTGCCGCGCCTGGCTGAAGGGAACTTCCGGACAATGCCGGTGCAGACCGTCACCGCGACCACTCCGTCCGGCAGCAGACCTGCGGTGACAGCACATCCGGAGCAGAAACTGCTGGCACCTCGCCCGCTGTTTACCGCTGCCCGGGAAGTGAAAACGGTTGTTCCGGTCAGTTCAGTTACGCCGGTAACACCTCCTCGTCCGCTAAGAACGGGTGAGCAGACGGCAGCATTATGGATAGCGCCTTATATTGATAACCAGGATGTTTATCATCAGCCATCCAGCGTGTTTTTTGTTATTAAACCGTCTGCGTGGGGAAAACCACGTATTAATTAACTGGCCCTGAAGTTGTATATCAGCCGGCAATGCCGGCGGGCTTTCTGTATTCAAAATCTGCCTGTAAAACGAGTGCCCTGTGCGTGAAAAGGGATGGGCGGTAGCGTGTCAGAACATGTCGGGAGGAATATTCCGTGAGTGATGAAGCCGATGAAGCATATTCAGTGACAGAACAACTGACCATGACAGGAATAAACCGGATACGCCAGAAAATAAATGCTCATGGTATTCCTGTTTATCTCTGTGAAGCATGCGGAAATCCTATTCCGGAAGCCCGGCGGAAAATATTTCCCGGTGTGACGTTGTGCGTTGAATGTCAGGCGTATCAGGAAAGACAGAGAAAACATTATGCATAAGTCAGTCGCAGAACATAGTGATTTAATTCCGGATGAACATGAGTGGATATTCAGAAAACAGAAATCTTTGTATATGCGCCGGGAAATGGCGCGTTAATTACAGGTATTCCCTTCATGGCTACCGCATTTCTCGCTTTATTTTTCAACTAAGGAATTCATGTGAATAACCCACTTGAGGCCGTCACTCAGGCGGTTAACTCCCTTGTCACAGCACTGAAACTGCCTGACGAATCCGCAAAGGCCAATGAAGTTCTGGGCGAAATGAGCTTCCCGCAGTTCAGCCGTCTGCTGCCGTACCGTGATTACAACCAGGAATCCGGTCTGTTCATGAATGACACCACGATGGGCTTTATGCTGGAAGCCATCCCCATCAATGGGGCGAATGAGTCCATTGTGGAGGCCCTCGATCACATGCTGCGCACCAAACTGCCGCGCGGTATTCCGTTGTGTATCCATCTGATGTCCAGTCAGCTGGTTGGTGACAGGATTGAATACGGGCTGCGTGAGTTCTCCTGGTCAGGTGAACAGGCTGAACGGTTTAACGCCATTACCCGGGCCTATTATATGAAAGCGGCAGCGACACAGTTTCCGCTGCCGGAGGGGATGAATCTGCCACTGACCCTGCGCCATTACCGGGTGTTTATCTCGTACTGTTCTCCTTCGAAGAAAAAAAGCCGGGCCGACATTCTGGAAATGGAAAACCTGGTGAAAATCATCCGGGCGTCGTTACAGGGGGCCAGTATCACCACACAGACGGTGGATGCACAGGCCTTTATCGATATTGTCGGGGAGATGATTAACCATAACCCGGACTCCCTGTACCCGAAAAGACGTCAGCTGGACCCGTATTCTGATCTGAATTATCAGTGTGTGGAGGACAGTTTTGATCTGAAAGTCCGGGCTGATTACCTGACGCTGGGCCTGCGTGAGAACGGCAGGAACAGCACGGCCCGCATCCTGAATTTCCATCTGGCCCGTAACCCGGAAATCGCCTTCCTGTGGAACGTGGCCGACAACTACAGCAACCTGCTGAACCCGGAACTGTCCATCTCCTGTCCGTTCATCCTGACGCTGACTCTGGTGGTGGAAGACCAGGTGAAAACCCACAGCGAAGCCAACCTGAAGTACATGGACCTGGAGAAAAAGTCGAAGACCTCCTATGCCAAATGGTTTCCGTCCGTGGAGAAAGAGGCGAAGGAGTGGGGGGAATTGCGTCAGCGGCTGGGCTCCGGTCAGTCCTCCGTGGTGTCCTACTTCCTCAACATCACAGCATTCTGCAAGGACAATAATGAAACGGCGCTGGAAGTGGAGCAGGACATCCTGAACAGCTTTCGTAAAAACGGTTTTGAGCTGATTTCACCGCGCTTTAACCACATGCGCAATTTCCTGACCTGCCTGCCCTTTATGGCCGGGAAAGGGCTGTTTAAACAGCTGAAAGAGGCCGGAGTGGTTCAGCGCGCAGAGAGCTTTAATGTTGCCAACCTGATGCCGTTAGTGGCGGATAACCCCCTGACACCGGCAGGTCTGCTGGCACCCACCTACCGTAACCAGCTGGCGTTTATCGATATTTTCTTCCGGGGGATGAATAACACCAACTACAACATGGCGGTCTGTGGCACCTCCGGGGCCGGTAAAACCGGGCTGATACAGCCACTTATCCGCAGCGTGCTGGACTCCGGAGGCTTTGCCGTGGTGTTCGACATGGGGGATGGATACAAGTCCCTGTGTGAGAACATGGGCGGGGTGTATCTGGACGGTGAAACCCTGCGTTTTAACCCGTTTGCGAACATCACCGATATTGACCAGTCAGCGGAGCGTGTCCGTGACCAGTTGTCAGTGATGGCCAGCCCCAACGGTAACCTGGATGAAGTGCATGAAGGTCTGCTGTTGCAGGCGGTCAGAGCCTCCTGGCTGGTCAAAGAGAACAGAGCACGTATTGATGACGTGGTGGATTTCCTGAAAAACGCCAGTGACAGCGAGCAGTATGCCGAGTCACCGACTATCCGCAGCCGTCTGGACGAAATGATTGTGCTGCTTGACCAGTACACTGCCAACGGCACTTACGGCCAGTATTTTAACTCTGATGAGCCGTCCCTGCGGGATGACGCAAAAATGGTGGTGCTGGAGCTGGGCGGACTGGAAGACCGTCCGTCACTGCTGGTTGCGGTGATGTTCTCCCTGATTATCTACATCGAGAACAGGATGTACCGCACGCCGCGTAACCTCAAGAAACTGAACGTTATTGATGAAGGCTGGCGTCTGCTGGACTTCAAAAATCACAAGGTCGGTGAATTTATTGAGAAAGGCTACCGTACGGCCCGCCGTCATACCGGTGCCTATATCACCATCACACAGAACATCGTCGACTTTGACTCTGATAAGGCCTCCAGTGCTGCCCGCGCGGCATGGGGTAACTCCTCCTACAAAATTATCCTCAAACAGAGTGCGAAGGAGTTCGCGAAATACAACCAACTGTATCCGGACCAGTTCCTGCCACTGCAGCGCGACATGATTGGTAAGTTTGGTGCGGCCAAAGACCAGTGGTTCAGTTCCTTCCTGCTGCAGGTGGAAAACCATTCCTCCTGGCACCGTCTGTTTGTGGACCCGTTAAGCCGCGCCATGTACAGCTCTGACGGCCCGGATTTTGAGTTTGTGCAGCAGAAGCGTAAAGAGGGGCTGAGTATTCATGAGGCAGTGTGGCAGCTGGCGTGGAAGAAGTCAGGGCCGGAAATGGCTTCGCTGGAAGCCTGGCTGGAAGAACATGAGAAATACAGGAGTGTGGCATGAGTTCAATGCAGAAACCCGCCGACGTCACGGCAGAACGACGCAGCCACTGGTGGTGGACGGTGCCGGGATGCCTGGCAATGGTGTTACTGAACGCAGCCGTCAGTTACGGCATTGTCAGACTGAACGCACCGGTGACTGTCGCCTTCAACATGAAACAGACCGTGGATGCGTTTTTTGACAGCGCCAGTCAGAAACAACTGTCAGAAGCGCAGTCAAAAGCCCTTTCAGCGCGTTTTAACACGGCACTGGAAGCCAGCCTGCAGGCGTGGCAGCAGAAACACCACGCGGTCATTCTGGTGTCGCCTGCTGTGGTACAGGGGGCACCGGATATCACCCGGGAAATCCAGCAGGATATTGCCCGGCGAATGAGGGCGGAACCATGAGATGCCGGGGGCTGATTGCCCTGCTGATATGGGGGCAGAGTGTGGCCGCCGCCGATCTTGGTACCTGGGGCGATCTGTGGCCGGTAAAGGAGCCGGACATGCTGACGGTGATCATGCAGCGCCTGACGGCACTGGAGCAGTCCGGTGAGATGGGCCGGAAAATGGATGCCTTTAAGGAGCGGGTGATCCGCAACAGTCTGCGGCCCCCTGCCGTGCCCGGTATCGGACGCACGGAGAAATACGGCAGCCGGTTGTTTGACCCGTCCGTCAGACTGGCTGCGGATATCCGGGATAACGAAGGGCGGGTGTTTGCCCGTCAGGGTGAAGTGATGAATCCGCTGCAGTATGTTCCTTTTAACCAGACGCTGTATTTCATCAATGGCGATGATCCGGCGCAGGTGGCCTGGATGAAACGCCAGACGCCGCCCACACTGGAGAGCAAAATTATCCTCGTGCAGGGCAGTATCCCTGAGATGCAGAAGTCTCTGGACAGCCGTGTTTACTTTGACCAGAACGGTGTGCTCTGCCAGCGCCTCGGCATTGATCAGGTCCCGGCACGGGTGAGCGCCGTTCCCGGCGATCGCTTCCTGAAGGTGGAATTTATTCCGGCAGAGGAGGGCAGAAAATGAAGCGAAGGCTGTGGCTGCTGATGTTATTCCTTTTCGCCGGTCATGTCCCTGCGGCGTCTGCGGATTCTGCCTGTGAGGGGCGTTTTGTAAACCCGATCACAGATATCTGCTGGAGCTGTATTTTCCCGCTCTCGCTGGGCAGTATCAAAGTCAGTCAGGGTAAGGTCCCCGACACGGCGAACCCGTCGATGCCCATTCAGATTTGTCCGGCACCGCCGCCGCTGTTCAGGCGTATCGGGCTGGCCATTGGTTACTGGGAGCCGATGGCGTTGACGGACGTCACCCGGTCACCGGGATGCATGGTGAACCTGGGCTTCAGCCTGCCGGCTTTTGGTAAAACGGCACAGGGAACGGCGAAAAAGGATGAGAAGCAGGTAAATGGGGCGTTCTATCACGTTCACTGGTACAAATACCCGCTGACGTACTGGCTGAACATCATCACATCGCTGGGCTGTCTGGAAGGTGGTGACATGGATATCGCTTATCTTTCTGAAATCGACCCCACCTGGACGGACAGCAGCCTGACCACCATTCTCAATCCGGAAGCTGTCATCTTTGCCAATCCGATAGCACAGGGAGCCTGCGCAGCAGATGCGATTGCCAGCGCCTTTAATATGCCTCTCGATGTTCTGTTCTGGTGTGCCGGTTCGCAGGGAAGTATGTACCCGTTCAATGGCTGGGTGAGTAATGAGTCCAGTCCGTTGCAGTCCTCCCTGCTGGTCAGTGAACGCATGGCGTTCAAGCTGCACCGTCAGGGCATGATTATGGAAACCATCGGGAAAAATAACGCCGTCTGTAATGAATATCCGTCCCCAATCCTGCCCAAAGAACGCTGGCGTTACCAGATGGTGAATATGTATCCGGACAGCGGGCAGTGCCACCCGTTCGGGCGCAGCGTGACCCGCTGGGAAACCGGGAAAAATCCGCCCAACACAAAGAAAAACTTCGGCTACCTGATGTGGCGTAAACGTAACTGTGTCTTCCTGTGAGGTGAATGATGAAGCTGAGTATGAAATCTCTGGCAGCACTGCTGATGATGCTGAACGGGGCGGTTATGGCGTCAGAAAACGTGAACACTCCTGAAAACCGCCAGTTCCTGAAGCAGCAGGAAAATTTAAGCAGACAACTGCGTGAAAAACCTGACCATCAGCTGAAAGCCTGGGCGGAGAAACAGGTGCTGGAAAACCCCCTTCAGCGTTCAGATAACCATTTCCTGGATGAGCTGGTTCGTAAACAGCAGGCTTCGCAGGACGGGAAACCCCGGCAGGGTGCTCTGTATTTTGTGTCGTTTTCCATTCCCGAAGAGGGGCTGAAACGAATGCTGGGCGAAACCCGGCACTTCGGTATTCCGGCCACACTGCGGGGCATGGTGAACAATGACCTGAAGACCACCGCTGAAGTTGTGTTGTCCCTGGTGAAAGACGGCGCGACTGATGGTGTTCAGATCGACCCGACGCTGTTTTCACAGTACGGCATTCGCACTGTACCGGCACTGGTGGTGTTCTGCAGTCAGGGATACGACATCATCCGGGGAAACCTGCGGGTCGGCCAGGCGCTGGAGAAAGTGGCCGCCACGGGTGACTGCCGGCAGGTGGCTCATGATTTACTGGCAGGGAAAGGAGATTCCGGGAAATGAAACGTATTTTACCTCTGATACTGGCTCTGGTTGCCGGCATGGCACAGGCTGACAGCAACAGTGATTACCGGGCCGGTTCTGATTTTGCTCACCAGATCAAAGGGCAGGGAAGCAGCAGTATTCAGGGCTTTAAGCCACAGGAGAGTATCCCCGGCTATAACGCGAATCCGGACGAGACAAAATATTACGGTGGCGTGACTGCCGGCGGGGATGGCGGCCTGAAAAATGACGGCACCACGGAATGGGCGACCGGTGAAACCGGAAAAACCATTACAGAGTCATTCATGAACAAGCCGAAAGACATTCTTTCACCGGATGCACCGTTTATCCAGACCGGCAGGGATGTGGTGAACCGGGCTGACAGCATTGTGGGAAACACCGGGCAGCAGTGCAGTGCGCAGGAGATTAGCAGGAGTGAATACACGAATTACACCTGTGAGCGGGATTTACAGGTGGAGCAGTACTGCACACGAACTGCCCGTATGGAGCTGCAGGGGAGTACCACATGGGAAACCCGGACGCTGGAGTATGAAATGAGTCAGCTACCTGCACGTGAAGTGAATGGTCAGTATGTTGTCTCCATGACCTCTCCCGTTACCGGTGAAATTGTCGATGCGCATTACAGCTGGAGTCGTACTTACTTGCAGAAGAGTGTACCTATGACAATTACAGTACTGGGAACCCCACTGAGCTGGAATGCCAAATACTCAGCAGATGCCTCATTTACACCAGTACAGAAAACACTGACTGCCGGTGTGGCTTTTACGTCATCTCACCCCGTCCGGGTCGGGAATACAAAATTCAAACGTCATACGGCAATGAAGCTGCGTCTGGTTGTCAGGGTAAAAAAAGCCTCGTACACCCCGTATGTTGTCTGGTCTGAAAGCTGCCCGTTCAGCAAGGAGCTGGGGAAACTGACAAAAACAGAATGTACGGAGGCTGGCGGGAACAGGACGCTGGTGAAAGACGGTCAGTCATACAGCATGTATCAGAGCTGCTGGGCATACCGGGACACGTATGTCACGCAGTCAGCAGACAAGGGAACCTGTCAGACCTACACCGACAATCCTGCCTGTACCCTGGTGTCACACCAGTGTGCCTTTTACTCCGAAGAAGGTGCCTGTCTGCATGAATATGCCACGTACTCCTGTGAGTCAAAAACATCCGGGAAAGTGATGGTCTGTGGGGGAGACGTCTTCTGTCTCGATGGCGAATGCGATAAGGCTCAGAGCGGGCAGAGTAATGATTTTGCCGAAGCCGTTTCTCAGCTGGCGGCACTGGCCGCAGCAGGTAAGGATGTTGCGGCGCTGAACGGGGTGGATGTCCGTGCTTTCACCGGTCAGGCGAAATTTTGTAAGAAGGCTGCAGCCGGATACAGCAACTGCTGTAAGGACAGCGGCTGGGGACAGGATATCGGGCTGGCCAAATGCAGCAGTGATGAAAAGGCCCTGGCTAAAGCAAAATCAAACAAACTGACCGTCAGCGTCGGGGAGTTCTGTTCGAAGAAAGTGCTGGGTGTCTGTCTGGAGAAAAAACGCAGCTACTGTCAGTTTGATTCGAAGCTGGCGCAGATAGTCCAGCAGCAGGGGCGCAACGGTCAGTTGCGTATCAGTTTTGGTAGTGCGAAGCATCCTGACTGTCGGGGGATTACGGTTGATGAGCTGCAGAAAATTCAGTTCAACAGACTGGATTTCACTAACTTCTACGAAGACCTGATGAATAACCAGAAAATCCCGGACAGTGGCGTTCTGACGCAGAAAGTGAAAGAGCAGATTGCTGACCAGCTGAAACAGGCAGGACAGTAAGGTATGGGAAATAACCGGGGGAAATGATGAAAGTCATATTCACGTCGAACCGTTTTATTGATTTTCTTATCCGGCTTTTGATTACAGCGATTGTCATTTCTCCGGTAATTATCTGGTCGTGGGATACGGTAAAAGAAACCACGGCAGACGGGATGCTTGCCGCTGCTTTCGTTATCCTTTACTCCGGTGTGCTCCTGTTTATTCTGTATTTTTGTTTTTCTGCCCTGACTGACCTGCAGAAACCTGATGAAAGAAAAAGTGATGAAAGGAATGAAGATGAATAAAGCATTACTGCCACTGTTACTCTGCTGCTTTATTTTTCCGGCGTCAGGAAAAGATGCAGGCTGGCAGTGGTATAACGAGAAAATAAATCCGAAGGAAAAAGAAAATAAACCTGTACCTGCAGCCCCCCGTCAGGAACCGGATATTATGCAGAAACTGGCCGCACTGCAGACGGCAACAAAGCGGGCGCTGTACGAAGCCATTCTGTATCCCGGCGTGGATAATTTTGTGAAATATTTCCGGCTGCAAAATTACTGGGCTCAGCAGGCCGGGCTTTTCACCATGAGCGCCAGAAAGGCCATGCTGGCACATCCTGAACTGGACTATAACCTGCAGTACAGTCATTACAACGGCACGGTACGGAACCAGCTGGCAGCAGACCAGGCGCAGCAGCGACAGGCCATTGCGAAACTGGCTGAACACTACGGCATCATGTTTTTTTACCGGGGGCAGGACCCCATCGACGGGCAACTGGCGCAGGTCATTAATGGCTTCCGGGATACGTATGGTCTGAGTGTTATTCCCGTTTCCGTGGATGGCGTGATTAATCCGCTGTTGCCGGATTCCCGGACTGACCAGGGGCAGGCGCAGCGCCTCGGCGTGAAATATTTCCCGGCCATGATGCTGGTTGACCCGAAACAGGGCAGTGTTCGCCCGTTATCATACGGCTTTATTTCGCAGGACGACCTGGCAAAACAGTTCCTGAACGTTTCTGAAGATTTTAAACCCAATTTTTAATCGCGGATTTGATTTATGAGTGAAGATTATTTGAAAATGTTTACAGGTGTTGTTCTGTTAATATTTGTCATTATTGCCGGTTATTTCTTTTCTGAGCGTAATGACAGGAAAATGTTTCTCCTGAGCTCACTGGTTTTCCTTGTTGTTAATATCGCGTGTTTATATGTGCTTACCGCCAGTCTCTGGTTTCTGTGTGGTGCAATTATGAGTCAGGGCGCAGCACTGGTTGTTTCAATAGTTGCGGCCGCATTACCGGACGTTACGAGCTTCGACAGGTTCAGAAGAATATTTATCTGTATTATGTTGTCATCGGTATGGTCCGGAGTGATGTGGTTTTTTATAAGGGGGCTTATGACAGGCTAAGTCATATAAAACGGTCATAAAAACCATACAAAATAATGAGGTTGATTACTGAAGACCATATGATAAACCATACCGCAATCCAGTGGCTTCTGAATAGCTCACAAAAATAAATATAGATAATTGAAAATAACCATAATACAACGATGCCTGCTGCGATACTTAATAAACTTATTACAAGATAGTCAGGGAAAGCATTGACCGGTAATGAATGTGATGCTGCATATATCAGCGCAATAATTGCCGCATTTCCCAGTAACGACTCTCTTATTATGTTTCTGATTATTTCCAGTTTTTCTTTAAAAGATCGCTTTTCCATTTGTACCTCTGATTAATATCACACAAACGCGAATATTACAGACATGAATACTCTCATGTAAATAATAACCGGAGTTTAACATGATAAGTAAACGCAGATTCTCTTTACCCCGGCTTGATATTACGGGAATGTGGGTATTTTCCCTGGGTGTCTGGTTTCATATCGTCGCCCGTCTTGTTTACAGCAAACCCTGGATGGCTTTTTTTCTGGCGGAGCTGATTGCGGCCATTCTCGTACTGTTCGGCGCATACCAGGTGCTGGATGCATGGATTGCCCGTGTCAGCCGGGAAGAGCGTGAGGCACTGGAAGCCAGGCAACAGGCCATGATGGAAGGGCAGCAGGAGGGCGGACATGTCTCTCACTAAATCACTGCTGTTCACCCTGTTGCTGAGCGCCGCTGCTGTGCAGGCCTCCACCCGGGATGAAATAGAGCGACTCTGGAATCCGCAGGGTATGGCTACGCAGCCTGCACAACCGGCAGCAGGCACGTCAGCCAGGACAGCAAAGCCGGCTCCCCGCTGGTTCCGCCTCAGTAATGGCAGGCAGGTTAACCTGGCCGACTGGAAGGTGGTGCTGTTTATGCAGGGGCATTGCCCTTACTGTCACCAGTTTGACCCGGTACTGAAACAGCTGGCACAGCAGTACGGCTTTTCCGTTTTTTCCTACACCCTGGATGGTCAGGGGGATACGGCCTTTCCTGAAGCATTACCGGTGCCACCGGACGTGATGCAGACCTTCTTCCCGAATATCCCGGTGGCCACACCGACCACCTTCCTGGTCAACGTCAACACGCTTGAGGCATTACCGCTTTTACAGGGGGCAACGGATGCCGCCGGTTTTATGGCGCGGGTGGATACCGTTTTGCAGATGTACGGAGGAAAAAAAGGTGCGAAATAAGCAGGTGGTGTTACTCATTGCCGGAATATCCGGCATCGTGACGGGAATAATCGTCAGCCTGAATATCCCCTTTATCCGTCAGGGGCTTTTTTATCCCGCCAGCCCTGTAGAAATTGTCGTTTCGCTGAGTCTTACCTTTTCTGTTTCTGTTGTGTTTTTTGTGGGGGCAATTGTGGGATGGATTTCGGTGTCTGAAATATATTACAGCCGCATGACCGGTCTGAATGAATCATCGGAAATATCAGAGGGAACTTATAATGAGAGAAAATAAAAGTAATCCTGAACTCAAAATCAGAAGTACAGAACGAGATTATAAATACATTTCCAGAATTACTGGCAGGTATGCTGGATTGTCTCTGGTATTCCTGACTGCCGGAATTGTTTTATGGACAGTTATGGATATTATTTTTGATGCCTGTATTGATTCGTGGAAAGCGGACCCGGAATTAAATAATTCGAGTTATATGTGGAATATCCTGATATATGCCATTCCGTATACGTTATATGCGCTTGCAGCCGGGTTTCTTGTTACATTTTTTTCTGACCCCAATGTACGAATTAATATACGGAAATATCGAGATATTCCTGCTGAAATGTCGTATGCACCGGGAGAACACATTAAGGGAGGGCAAGAATGATGCCACGCATTAAACCTCTTCTGGTTCTTTGTGCCGCCTTACTGACGGTGACGCCTGCAGCGTCAGCGGATGTGAACAGCGACATGAATCAGTTCTTTAATAAGCTGGGATTTGCTTCCAATACCACACAGCCGGGCGTCTGGCAGGGGCAGGCCGCCGGCTATGCTTACGGTGGCTCCCTGTATGCCCGTACTCAGGTCAAAAATGTTCAGCTAATTTCCATGACGCTGCCGGATATCAATGCTGGATGTGGCGGCATCGACGCCTATCTCGGCTCGTTCAGTTTTATTAATGGTGAGCAGTTGCAGCGTTTTGTTAAGCAGATTATGAGCAATGCTGCCGGTTACTTTTTTGACCTTGCCCTGCAGACAACGGTGCCGGAAATAAAAACCGCAAAAGACTTCCTGCAGAAAATGGCAAGCGACATTAACAGTATGAACCTCAGTTCCTGCCAGGCTGCACAGGGGATTATCGGCGGGCTTTTCCCCCGGACGCAGGTGTCCCAGCAAAAAGTCTGTCAGGACATTGCCGGTGAGAGCAATATTTTTGCTGACTGGGCGGCTTCCCGGCAGGGATGTACCGTTGGCGGGAAATCTGACAGCGTCAGGGATAAAGCCAGCGACAAGGATAAGGAGCGGGTGACCAAAAACATCAACATCATGTGGAATGCGCTTTCCAAAAACAGAATGTTTGACGGCAACAAAGAGCTGAAAGAGTTTGTGATGACGCTGACCGGCTCACTGGTGTTTGGTCCCAACGGCGAAATCACACCGCTGTCAGCCAGAACCACTGACCGTTCAATTATCCGGGCCATGATGGAAGGCGGCACAGCAAAAATTTCTCACTGCAACGATTCTGATAAATGCCTGAAAGTGGTGGCAGACACACCGGTGACCATCAGCCGGGATAATGCACTGAAGTCTCAGATTACTAAACTTCTGGCCAGCATTCAGAACAAGGCTGTCAGTGACACGCCTCTGGATGACAAGGAAAAAGGCTTTATTTCCAGTACCACCATCCCCGTCTTCAAATACCTGGTTGACCCGCAGATGCTCGGTGTTTCCAACAGTATGATTTACCAGCTGACGGACTATATCGGTTACGACATCCTGCTGCAGTACATTCAGGAGCTGATACAGCAGGCACGGGCGATGGTGGCCACGGGAAATTATGACGAAGCGGTTATCGGGCATATTAACGACAACATGAATGATGCCACCCGGCAGATTGCGGCGTTTCAGTCACAGGTGCAGGTACAGCAGGATGCGCTGCTGGTTGTCGATCGTCAGATGAGCTACATGCGTCAGCAGCTTTCCGCTCGCATGCTCAGTCGTTACCAGAACAACTATCACTTCGGAGGGAGCACGCTGTGAATGAAGTTTATGTGATTGCCGGTGGTGAGTGGTTGCGGAATAACCTGAACGCCATTGCCGCCTTTATGGGAACCTGGACGTGGGATTCCATTGAAAAAATTGCGCTCACATTGTCTGTTCTCGCGGTGGCCGTAATGTGGGTACAGCGGCACAACGTGATGGATTTGCTGGGCTGGGTGGCCGTGTTTGTGCTTATCAGCCTGCTGGTTAATGTCCGCACATCGGTGCAGATTATTGATAACAGTGACCTGGTCAAAGTTCACCGGGTGGATAATGTGCCGGTCGGTCTGGCGATGCCACTTTCACTGACGACCCGTATCGGGCATGCAATGGTGGCCAGTTACGAGATGATCTTCACGCAACCGGACAGCGTCACCTACAGCAAAACGGGGATGCTGTTCGGGGCGAATCTGATTGTGAAAAGCACCGATTTCCTGTCCCGGAATCCGGAAATCATCAATCTGTTCCAGGACTACGTCCAGAACTGCGTGCTGGGTGATATTTACCTGAATCATAAATACACGCTGGAAGACCTGATGGCCTCCGCTGACCCCTACACGCTGATTTTTTCCCGCCCCAGCCCGCTACGGGGCGTTTATGACAACAATAATAATTTCATAACTTGTAAGGATGCGTCGGTCACGCTGAAAGACAGGCTGAATCTCGATACAAAGACGGGAGGCAAGACCTGGCATTATTATGTGCAGCAGATATTTGGCGGCAGACCGGACCCGGACCTGTTATTCAGACAACTGGTCAGTGACAGTTACAGTTATTTCTACGGCTCCAGTCAGTCTGCCAGCCAGATTATGCGCCAGAACGTCACCATGAATGCCCTGAAAGAGGGTATCACCAGTAATGCAGCCCGTAACGGTGACACCGCCAGCCTGGTAAGTCTGGCCACCACGTCATCGATGGAGAAACAACGTCTGGCACATGTCTCCATTGGTCATGTAACTATGCGAAACCTGCCGATGGTCCAGACTATCCTGACGGGGATTGCCATTGGTATATTCCCGCTCCTGATACTGGCGGCTGTCTTTAACAAGCTGACATTGTCTGTATTAAAGGGGTATGTGTTTGCCCTGATGTGGCTGCAGACCTGGCCGTTGTTGTATGCCATTCTGAACAGTGCCATGACATTCTATGCGAAACAGAATGGTGCGCCGGTCGTGTTGTCTGAACTCTCTCAGATACAGCTGAAATACTCTGACCTGGCCTCCACTGCCGGGTATCTTTCAGCCATGATCCCCCCGTTGTCATGGATGATGGTAAAAGGCCTTGGCGCAGGTTTTTCCAGCGTGTACAGCCACTTCGCCTCTTCATCTATCAGTCCAACGGCCAGTGCAGCAGGCAGTGTGGTTGACGGTAATTACTCCTACGGCAACATGCAGACGGAAAACGTGAACGGCTTCAGCTGGAGCACCAACAGCACCACGTCGTTTGGTCAGATGATGTACCAGACCGGCAGTGGCGCAACCGCCACACAGACCCGTGACGGTAATATGGTGATGGATGCAAGCGGAGCGATGTCCCGGTTACCGGTCGGTATCAATGCAACGCGTCAGATTGCAGCGGCACAACAGGAAATGGCCCGGGAGGCGTCGAACAGAGCCGAAAGTGCCCTGCATGGTTTCAGCAGCAGTATTGCCAGTGCCTGGAACACACTCAGTCAGTTTGGCTCTAACCGGGGGAGCAGTGACTCTGTCACTGGTGGTGCTGACAGCACGATGAGTGCTCAGGACTCCATGATGGCCAGCCGTATGCGCAGTGCAGTGGAAAGCTATGCGAAGGCGCATAATATCAGTAATGAGCAGGCGACGAGAGAACTGGCCTCGAGAAGTACAAATGCGTCGCTTGGCCTTTACGGTGATGCTTATGCTAAAGGGCATTTAGGCATAAGTGTATTGGGTAACGGTGGAGGGGTTGGTCTCCAGGCCGGAGCTAAGGCAAGCATTGATGGCAGTGATCTTGACTCACATGAAGCCAGTAGTGGTTCACGGGCCAGCCATGATGCTCGTCATGATATCGATGCCAGAGCTACACAAGACTTTAAAGAAGCCAGCGATTACTTTACCAGCCGCAAAGTCAGTGAATCCGGCAGCCATACTGACAATAATGCTGATTCCCGTGTGGATCAGTTGTCTGCAGCCCTGAATTCAGCGAAACAGAGTTACGACCAGTACACGACGAATATGACCCGCAGCCATGAATATGCTGAAATGGCATCCCGTACTGAGAGTATGAGTGGGCAGATGAGTGAAGATCTGTCGCAACAGTTTGCACAGTATGTGATGAAAAACGCACCGCAGGATGTTGAAGCTATTCTGACAAATACCAGTTCGCCGGAGATTGCAGAACGCCGTCGGGCTATGGCGTGGTCTTTTGTGCAGGAACAGGTACAGCCTGGTGTTGATAACACCTGGCGTGAATCCCGTAGAGATATAGGTAAAGGAATGGAGAGCGTACCTTCGGGTGGTGGCAGCCAGGATATTATTGCTGATCATCAGGGACATCAGGCCATAATTGAGCAAAGAACGCAGGACAGTAATATCCGTAATGATGTAAAACATCAGGTTGATAATATGGTCACAGAATATCGAGGTAATATCGGAGATACTCAGAACAGCATCCGAGGCGAGGAAAATATTGTAAAAGGGCAGTATTCTGAACTACAAAATCATCATAAAACAGAAGCATTAACTCAGAATAATAAATATAATGAAGAAAAGCTGGCTCAGGAAAGAATACCTGGTGCTGATAGTCCGAAAGAGCTTTTAGAGAAAGCAAAGAGTTACCAGCATAAAGAATAATCATAACATGTTGGGTAGGGTATGGAGAGACCATGATTACACAACAAATTATCAGTAGTGAGTTGGAAGTTTTAAAGAAACATATTGACTCAGGAGATATTAGAATTCCGTCACTATGGCAGGGATTAAAACCCGGGCTTATCATCATGGGGTGGATGATTTTTTGTCCCTTGCTAATGTCATTTCTAATAACACAAAAGACAAGTGAAACACTCACTGCTGTGTTAGCCGGAGGATGGCTTGGACTTATTATTCTGTTTATTGTGGCAAGGATTAGAATGTTATATTTCTCTCTGCCGGAAGAATTCCTAAAGACATCATCCGTAATGAGGGTTATATCATCAAAACTTAAAGTGTATTTCATTGTGTATATGGGAGTTATATTTTTATGGTCTTTTTTAGGTGGAGGGATTATATACGGTTTTGGCGCAATTTTAGTGACGGTTATTATGGCGTTCTTGATTCAATTAGATATCGGTAGATATCAATTTGTTGGTGTTATTGATGCAATCAATAGTTACGTCAAAAACAAGAAGTTATCAAGAGTAAAATAAAAGATATTAGAGAGTAAATATATGATGAAAACAAAAAAACTAATGATGGTTGCACTGGTCAGTTCCACTCTGGCCCTTTCAGGGTGTGGTGCGATGAGCACAGCAATCAAGAAGCGTAACCTTGAGGTGAAGACTCAGATGAGTGAGACCATCTGGCTTGAACCCGCCAGCGAACGCACGGTATTTCTGCAGATCAAAAACACGTCTGATAAAGACATGAGTGGGCTGCAGGGCAAAATTGCTGATGCTGTGAAAGCAAAAGGGTATCAGGTGGTGACTTCTCCGGATAAAGCCTACTACTGGATTCAGGCGAATGTGCTGAAGGCCGATAAGATGGATCTGCGGGAGTCTCAGGGATGGCTGAACCGTGGTTATGAAGGCGCAGCAGTTGGTGCAGCGTTAGGTGCCGGTATCACCGGATATAATTCCAATTCTGCCGGTGCCACACTCGGTGTGGGCCTTGCTGCCGGTCTGGTGGGTATGGCTGCAGATGCGATGGTGGAAGATGTGAACTATACCATGATCACGGATGTGCAGATTGCAGAGCGTACTAAGGCAACGGTGACAACGGATAATGTTGCCGCCCTGCGTCAGGGCACATCAGGTGCGAAAATTCAGACCAGTACAGAAACAGGTAACCAGCATAAATACCAGACCCGTGTGGTCTCAAATGCGAACAAGGTTAACCTGAAATTTGAAGAGGCGAAGCCTGTTCTCGAAGACCAGCTGGCCAAATCAATCGCAAATATTCTCTGATTATCTTCCGGAGGCTGGTCTGACCGGCCTCCTGACTGACGCCTCGCTTTGCTCGTTGTCCAACCCCGGAAAGAAATAAAATAAATTTTATTTCTCCCCGGCGTTTCCGAAATAAATATGAAAACACTGAGCGGTTGTGCAAATTCTTTGTGCGACCGTGAAGTGTTGCCGGCGAAGCCGGAATTTAACGGTTATTAATCTTTTCATCATTAATAATCAGTCCGACTGACTTTTTTTCTTCGGAATATCATCATGAGTTTTAACGCAAAGGATATGACCCAGGGCGGTCAGATTGCGTCCATGCGTATCCGCATGTTCAGCCAGATCGCCAATATCATGCTTTACTGCCTGTTTATTTTTTTCTGGATACTCGTTGGTCTGGTTTTATGGATAAAAATAAGCTGGCAGACGTTTGTGAACGGCTGTATTTACTGGTGGTGTACCACGCTGGAAGGCATGCGGGATTTAATCAAATCCCAGCCGGTCTATGAGATCCAGTATTACGGTAAAACCTTCCGCATGAACGCTGCTCAGGTACTGCATGACAAATATATGATCTGGTGCAGTGAGCAGTTATGGTCCGCCTTCGTGCTGGCTGCTGTTGTGGCACTGGTTATTTGCCTGATTACCTTCTTTGTTGTCTCCTGGATTCTGGGGCGTCAGGGTAAACAACAGAGCGAAAATGAAGTCACAGGTGGTCGTCAGCTGACAGACAATCCGAAAGACGTTGCCCGGATGCTGAAAAAAGACGGCAAGGACTCCGATATCCGGATTGGAGACCTGCCGATTATCCGGGATTCCGAAATCCAGAACTTCTGTCTGCACGGCACGGTCGGGGCCGGTAAGTCGGAAGTTATCCGTCGTCTGGCCAACTACGCCCGTCAACGCGGTGATATGGTGGTGATTTATGACCGTTCGGGGGAATTTGTTAAAAGTTACTATGATCCCTCCATCGATAAAATCCTGAATCCGCTGGATGCCCGCTGTGCCGCCTGGGATTTGTGGAAGGAGTGCCTGACACAGCCGGATTTTGATAATACCGCAAATACTCTGATCCCGATGGGTACAAAAGAGGATCCGTTCTGGCAGGGTTCAGGACGTACCATTTTTGCGGAAGCGGCGTATCTGATGCGTAATGACCCCAACCGCAGCTACAGCAAACTGGTGGACACACTGCTTTCCATCAAAATTGAAAAACTGCGTACCTACCTGCGTAATTCACCGGCGGCCAACCTGGTGGAAGAGAAAATTGAGAAAACGGCGATTTCCATCCGTGCTGTGCTGACCAACTACGTGAAAGCCATCCGTTACCTGCAGGGGATTGAGCATAACGGTGAGCCTTTTACCATCCGTGACTGGATGCGTGGTGTCCGGGAAGATCAGAAAAACGGCTGGCTGTTTATTTCGTCGAATGCCGACACCCATGCCTCCCTGAAGCCGGTGATCTCCATGTGGCTGTCCATTGCCATTCGTGGTCTGCTGGCAATGGGAGAAAATCGTAACCGTCGTGTGTGGTTTTTCTGTGATGAGTTACCCACGTTACACAAACTGCCGGACCTGGTGGAGATCCTGCCGGAAGCCCGTAAGTTCGGTGGCTGTTATGTGTTTGGTATCCAGTCCTATGCCCAGCTGGAAGATATCTACGGTGAGAAAGCGGCTGCCTCGCTGTTTGACGTCATGAACACCCGTGCCTTTTTCCGTTCTCCCAGCCATAAGATTGCAGAGTTCGCTGCCGGTGAAATTGGTGAGAAAGAGCACCTGAAAGCCAGCGAGCAGTATTCCTACGGTGCTGATCCGGTACGTGACGGGGTATCGACCGGTAAGGATATGGAGCGCCAGACGCTGGTCAGTTATTCCGACATTCAGTCTCTGCCGGATCTGACCTGTTATGTCACCCTGCCCGGACCGTATCCGGCAGTAAAACTCTCTCTGAAATATCAGACACGACCGAAGGTCGCTCCGGAGTTTATTCCGCGTGACATCAATCCGGAAATGGAGAACCGTCTGAGTGCCGTACTTGCCGCAAGGGAAGCAGAAGGTCGTCAGATGGCCAGCCTCTTCGAACCGGATGTCCCGGAGGTTGTTTCCGGAGAAGACGTGACTCAGGCTGAACAGCCGCAACAGCCGGTGTCTCCTGCCATCAACGATAAGAAGTCAGATTCAGGTGTGAATGTTCCGGCAGGGGGGATCGAGCAGGAGCTGAAAATGAAACCGGAAGAAGAGATGGAACAGCAACTGCCACCCGGGATCAGTGAATCCGGTGAAGTGGTGGATATGGCCGCTTATGAGGCATGGCAACAGGAAAATCATCCGGACATCCAGCAGCAGATGCAGCGTCGTGAAGAGGTGAACATTAATGTGCACCGGGAGCGCGGGGAGGATGTTGAGCCGGGAGATGATTTCTGATGAACAGGTCAACTCCAGTCTTCAATTCTCAGGCCGCCCACACGTTCAAATTCCCGGGTGTTATTAGTCACAATAATCAGTCCCCGACTGCGGGCATGACCTGCGATCATTTGATCAAATGGCCCGACAGGGCGTCCCTGAAGGGCAAGTTCTGCTCTTATCTGGCCGGTGTGTGTGGCAGCAGCAGCGTCGTAATCCAGAACGTCAATGCGGGAAACAAATCCCTCGATCACAGCGAGATTACGTTCAGGCATCTGGCTTTTTTCTGCACCATATATCACCTCCATCAGAGTAACCGAACTGATGCACATTCTCCCCTGGTTCAGGTTAAAACGTTCCCTGACACTGGCGGGTTTGTTCTTTATCGTAAAAATGCAGATGTTGGTATCGAGCATAAACTTCAGCATCAGAATGACTCCCTTTCCTGCATACCAGGCTGTTCCCTGTTATCCATAAAATCAGCGCTGACACTGTTTCCGTCGAACCATTCGTCCCATGCCTCTCCGGCAGGCGTAATGATTCGGGTTCGTCCGACAGCAATCACTTCAACGCGTTTTACGTTTTCCGGCAATGCAACCGCTTTTGGCAGTCTGACCGCCTGGCTGCGGTTGCTGAGAAATACGGTGGTTTCCATTATTTGCCTCCTTATGTGGATATGTCTTGTGTATATCCATTGTGGGATTGATGCCGGGATATGTCAAAGGGATATACGTTTATGATGAGTATTGCGCAGGTCAGATCGGCCGGAAGTGCCGGGAACTATTATACCGACAAGGATAATTACTATGTGCTGGGCAGCATGGGAGAACGCTGGGCCGGCAGGGGGGCTGAACAGCTGGGGCTGCAGGGCAGTGTTGATAAGGATGTTTTTACCCGTCTTCTGGAGGGCAGGCTGCCGGACGGAGCGGATCTAAGCCGCATGCAGGATGGCAGTAACAGGCATCGTCCCGGCTACGATCTGACCTTCTCCGCCCCCAAAAGTGTCTCCATGATGGCCATGTTAGGTGGCGATAAGCGCCTGATTGATGCACATAATCAGGCCGTGGATTTTGCTGTCCGTCAGGTGGAGGCGCTGGCCTCCACACGGGTGATGACGGACGGACAGTCAGAAACGGTGCTGACCGGTAATCTGGTGATGGCACTGTTTAACCACGACACCAGTCGCGATCAGGAACCACAGTTACACACGCATGCGGTGGTGGCTAATGTCACGCAGCATAATGGCGAATGGAAGACACTGAGCAGTGACAAAGTGGGGAAAACGGGGTTCATTGAGAATGTGTACGCTAATCAGATTGCCTTTGGCAGGCTCTACCGGGAAAAACTGAAAGAGCAGGTTGAGGCGCTGGGCTATGAAACTGAAGTGGTTGGTAAGCACGGTATGTGGGAAATGCCGGGTGTACCGGTGGAGGCCTTTTCCGGACGCTCACAGACTATCCGGGAGGCCGTCGGGGAAGACGCCTCGCTGAAATCCCGGGATGTGGCGGCGCTGGATACGCGTAAATCCAAACAGCATGTCGATCCGGAGATCAAAATGGCCGAGTGGATGCAGACGCTGAAGGAAACCGGGTTCGACATCCGGGCATATCGTGACGCGGCGGATCAGCGTGCGGATCTCCGCACGCTGACGCCCGGGCCTGCTTCACAGGACGGGCCGGATGTGCAGCAGGCGGTGACACAGGCGATTGCCGGATTAAGTGAACGAAAAGTGCAGTTCACGTACACGGACGTACTGGCCAGAACGGTCGGCATACTGCCGCCGGAAAATGGTGTGATTGAACGGGCACGCGCCGGTATCGATGAGGCCATCAGCCGTGAGCAGCTTATCCCCCTCGACCGTGAGAAGGGGCTGTTCACGTCCGGGATTCATGTGCTCGATGAGCTGTCAGTCCGGGCACTCAGTCGTGACATCATGAAACAGAACCGAGTGACCGTACATCCGGAGAAAAGTGTTCCCCGGACGGCCGGTTACAGCGATGCCGTCAGCGTGCTGGCACAGGATCGCCCGTCGCTGGCCATTGTGTCCGGGCAGGGCGGTGCAGCCGGGCAGCGTGAGCGGGGGGCTGAACTGGTCATGATGGCCCGGGAGCAGGGGCGGGAGGTGCAGATTATCGCTGCTGACCGTCGCTCGCAGATGAACATGAAGCAGGATGAGCGTCTGTCCGGTGAGCTGATAACCGGGCGGCGTCAGCTGCTGGAGGGCATGACCTTCACGCCGGGCAGTACCGTTATCGTCGACCAGGGCGAAAAACTCTCCCTGAAAGAGACGTTAACTCTGCTGGACGGTGCCGCACGGCATAACGTACAGGTCCTGATAATCGACAGCGGGCAGCGGACCGGTACCGGCAGTGCGCTGATGGCCATGAAGGATGCCGGAGTGAACACATATCGCTGGCAGGGGGGAGAACAGCGACCGGCAACCATCATCAGTGAACCGGACCGTAATGTCCGCTATGCCCGGCTGGCCGGAGATTTTGCGGTCAGCGTGAAAGCCGGAGAAGAGAGCGTGGCGCAGGTCAGTGGAGTACGGGAACAGGCCATGCTGACTCAGACCATTCGCAGTGAGCTGAAAACACAGGGCGTACTCGGACATCCGGAGGTGACCATGACCGCGCTGTCACCGGTCTGGCTGGACAGCCGGAGTCGTTATCTGCGGGATATGTACCGCCCGGGGATGGTGATGGAGCAGTGGAACCCGGAGACACGCAGTCATGACCGCTATGTGATAGACCGGGTGACGGCGCAGAGTCACAGCCTGACCCTGCGGGATGCGCAGGGCGAAACGCAGGTGGTGCGTATTTCTTCTCTGGACAGCAGCTGGTCGCTGTTCCGGCCGGAAAAAATGCCGGTGGCAGACGGCGAGCGTCTGAGGGTGACAGGGAAAATTCCCGGACTCCGCGTCTCCGGCGGTGACCGCCTGCAGGTGTCGTCCGTCAGTGAGGACGCGATGACGGTTGTTGTGCCGGGACGGGCTGAACCGGCCACCCTGCCTGTGAGCGATTCACCGTTCACGGCACTGAAGCTGGAGAACGGCTGGGTGGAAACGCCCGGGCATTCCGTCAGCGGCACTGTTGCAAAGTTAGCGATGAGGCAGCCTTTTGTCTTATTCAAAGGCCTTACATTTCAAAAACTCTGCTTACCAGGCGCATTTCGCCCAGGGGATCACCATAATAA
>NZ_JBJQJA010000026.1:0-37008 GCF_046487665.1 Escherichia sp. WS1152
CGCACCACCCCGTCAGTAGCTGAACAGGAGGGACAGCTGATAGAAACAGAAGCCACTGGAGCACCTCAAAAACACCATCATACACTAAATCAGTAAGTTGGCAGCATCACCGACCGTGTTTTCACACATTGGCTTATACGGGTTATGGTCGCCGGGGAAGATCAGTTCATTATTACCGGTGATATCCTTAATCTGTTTCAGAATGGCGATGGACTGTTCTGAGAGGGGGACGATATGCGGCATTCGCATTTTTGCCCCGCGGCCGGAATAATGCACGCCAATAATGGGTTCTCGCGTCGCGGGTATCGTCCAGACTCGGTTTGTGAAATCAATCTCTGACCAGCGGGCGAAACGCAGTTCACTGGAGCGAATGAACACATGCAGCATCAGCAGAACGGCATGCCGGGTCAGTTCACGGCCCTGATGATATGCCCCAATACGTTCAAGCAGTTCAGGCAGCCGCTCCAGCGGCAGGGCAGGATAGTGCCGTCTGACAGGAGGTGTGGTCACGCCGCCAAGGTTTGCTGCAGGGTTCGTATCGATTAACTCCTGATGGACCGCATGGCGTATTATGTTACTCAGGTGCTGCCGTGTGCGGGACGCAACCTCCAGCAGACCTTTTTCCTCGATCCCTTTCTGCAGGTCAATGAAATGACGGGGTTTAAGTTCTGATACAGGTAGGTTCCCGATGACCGGAAAGATGTGATTGTTCAGGCTGGCAAGCAGACGGTCGGCGGTGTTCTGCGACCATTTCCTGTTACTTTTATGCCACGCCAGCGCCACGTTTTTAAAAACTTTCTCCGGTGTTCGTGAGCCACGTACAGCAGCCCGCTGCTGTACCGGGTTGATATTCAGCGCCAGCATTTTACGGATACCTTCACGTTGCTGTCGCGCATCAGACAGGGAGATGGCTGGATAGGCACCCAGCGCAATGCGGGATTCTTTACCGCTAATACGGTATTTGAGATACCAGTGGCGGGAGCCACCCGGCTTGACCCGCAGATACAGACTGTGAGAATCGGAGACTTTAAAGGGTTTATCAGAAGGCTTGAGGGTGCGGATTTTTGCGTCGGTAAGGGATATATGGGGGTCACTCCATTATCGAACTAACCTGACCCCAGATTTGACCACCAATTTTTCCCGATGCGTAGGGTAAAATCAAAATGCACCGAGAAGAGTTTTCACACTAACCTGTTGAATCAACATCAGATAAAGATTCGCAAGGATGCAAGAAAACAGAAAATTGGCTCCTCTGACTGGACTCGAACCAGTGACATACGGATTAACAGTCCGCCGTTCTACCGACTGAACTACAGAGGAATCGTGAGAACGGGGCACATATTACTTAGCGGTACCTTGTCTGTCAACACTAAATTTCATAAGTCATTTCAATTGGTTAATTAATCTGCAAAGTTGTTAATTAATGAACATTCGTCGCCGAAAACGAGTCTGTATCATTAGCGTGATGCAGTCTCTGCAAAGGATCTTGTTGATAAAATTGGCAGAAACGTTGCCACAATGAAGGGAAACGAGGAGCAAAAAGTTCTGGGGCGCTAAAGAAATATTCAGAAAGTACGGCAAAACATTCAGCAGGATCACTGGCAGCATAAGCATCGATGCTCGCCGCATTCTCGCCAACCAATTCGATTTCTTCCTGAATGTTGTTCATTGCAGCATGAAGATCGTGTTCCCAGCCAGCAACCTCACGCAACGGAATAAAGGGAACTCCGCTGGCGCGATCGCCGTTACGGGTGTCCAGCTTATGAGCGACTTCATGAATAATCAGGTTAAAACCAGAAGCATCAAAAGAATCTTGTATATCCAACCAGTTCAAAACGATAGGCCCTTGCTGCCAGCTCTGACCTGACTGAACAATACGTTGGTTATGCACCAGACCGATATCGTCTTCCCATTCATCATCGACCACAAATGGCGCAGGATAAATTAAGACTTCATGAAAACCATCCAGCCATTCCAGTCCTAACTCCAGAACGGGCAGGCAAAATAGAAGTGCTATCCGGCAGCTTCTTAATGAATTCAGCTCAAAGCCCTGTAAAGGAACAAGCCGTTTTTGCTGTAAAAAACGTTCGGCAAGAGTGACTAATTTGCTTTGTTCCTGTTCCGTCAGACACGTTAAAAGGGGGATCGATAGTGCTTCCTGCCAGGGAAGGGCAGTTTGATGTGCTGATTCTTGTACTTTCCAGGGCCACTTAATCATCGTTTTGCTCGCAAACTCGTCACTTGAACAAAATTGCACGGACAGGGACTGTTAAAATGCCAAATTTCCTGGCATCATGGCAACCATCTGAACGGAGAGATGCCGGAGCGGCTGAACGGACCGGTCTCGAAAACCGGAGTAGGGGCAACTCTACCGGGGGTTCAAATCCCCCTCTCTCCGCCACTTTATCAATGACTTATCTCCCGACTTCCCGCCTTGCTTTTCCTAAACAGAACAATCGTAGAATATTCTTGAAGGGTTAGATCGTCACTGTTTTCTGTTCGATACTGTGACATTCAGCACTTGATTCGCTATGGATCTGACAGGAAGCTTTCGAGCGAAAATGTGCAGTTATTCAGTCGTTTTCTTATCGCTCACCATTATTCTTTTAGACATTCATCCTATGAAACTGCCGCAAAGTTGGTGGTGGGAACTGAAGTTGCGTAGGGAAGGGGTCAATAATTGAGCCAAAAAAGGAACGCGGCCGTCAGATTAAAGCCGCGGGACAAAGTCCATAATTTCCAAGAGTTGTTGAATTTCCCAGCTTTTTTGAAAGCCTTTGTATCATACTAACAAGTAAAAAAGGTTTAAATATCAAAATTAACCTGTATTTTTGATAAGTCTTACCATTGTACGATTTACACAGTTTCTGCTCCTCCTTGTTGATAGTGGAAAGGGTGCATTGTGCACTTGCGTAAACATTTATGACGCGTTGATGTCTATGGTTCACATTTCCTTGTCAGGGGATCGACTTATTTGCGGCGAGGCATCATTCGTAACAGAGTATTATCTTTCTGAATGTAGTGATGAAAGAGTGCTGCGCCAGCGTGAGCTGCGATTAAAAAGTAACCTATATTTGCCCAGGTTTCGTGAATATTTTTTATCAGTGCTTTAATTTCGCTGTTTGGGGTAACAAAGGGAGACACATTGAAACCAAGGAAACTCCACGATTTTCCACTGTAAGCCATTAAAGCAATCCCCAGCAGAGGAAGTGCAAGGAAGGTTATATAAAGCATGATGTGCATTAGCGAAGCCGCTTTCATTTGCCAGGCAGGTGGCGGTGGTACAATAGAAGGATCACTATAACGGTGTTTTATAATCAGGCGTGAAAACATTAACACCCAAACGAATATACCCGCATTGTAATGTGTTTCTCGCATCAGCAGATAAGTACTACTACCTTTAGGAAACCAGCCACGGAGTTCCATCGCGGCATAGGTTATTGCAACGAAAAGCAGCGTTATCCAATGTAAATAAATTTGAGTTTTTGAGAATCGGTTCATTTTTGTAGCTCCTGTAATTTTTACAGTCAAGCTATCCCACGAACCTTAAAAAATCCTTATACAGATGTGGTTTTAAGAATTTGTTATTTAAAAAATTGATAGTGCACATTGTAACCAGCCAATATAAGCAATGGCGTGAGCACAGGTATCTTTCTCTGTTGGCCGTATTGTGTATGGAATCCGTTATTGGTTAACTCAATGCGGGTTAGCTTATTAATATACAGACACGTCATAGTGATGAGCGTGTCTGTAGCTAGCTTGCGTTCAGTGGCGTTTGTGGATGGACCAGTGGCAGTTATGATGACTTACTAAAGCGGCATCGAGGCGTTATCATGAGAATACTCAATGAGACATCATTTCCTCGACCACTTCTTCGCTACTCAACTGATATGGATAATACGTTGGCCAGTTTTCCATTTCATTTAATAAAGATTGCTGTGAATCATTACCCATAAAAATGTGAAAATGAGATGATTTTCGTGGTGCAATTATATGATCGCTAAATTGTATATATTTAGGGGCTTTGCTTTCAGGATCTTTACATTCGAATAAGTAACGAACGCCTTTCTTGCCTGATTTATAGGTGAGTATTTTGTATCCATCGTAATCA
Source organism: Escherichia sp. WS1152 (assembly GCF_046487665.1). Classification (NCBI taxonomy): domain Bacteria; kingdom Pseudomonadati; phylum Pseudomonadota; class Gammaproteobacteria; order Enterobacterales; family Enterobacteriaceae; genus Escherichia; species Escherichia sp. WS1152. The sequence continues at coordinate 4,112 of NZ_JBJQJA010000026.1, forward strand.
TATTTACAGGATGTTGTTTCATTATTTCTATGGAATTCAACAATGCCGTCCTCAATGCCAATCATCTCGATATCTGTTGCATAACCTTTGTGATAATAATCTTTAATTTCAGCAAATGTTTTAGTTTTATCTGCATCCGCTTTCTTCTGAAAGACGGGGTCAAGTTTGCCACTTTGCAGTAAAGGATAAACGGATTGCCAGACTCCATCCCAGTCACTGAGCTTTCGGTTTTGTACATTGGCATCATCAAAAACACCATTAGCAGCTTTTTGTTCGACCTCTGTTAAGGGTTTGCCGTGTGAGTGATGACCATGCGAAAAGGCAGGAGCGCTAACAATAAAGACACCTAAAGCAACAGCCAGTTTGTGAAGACGAATCGCCAAAACAGTTTCCTCCAGAGTCATTGTATATGATGTGTAATGTTATATTGTAACATATGACAAAATGCAACAACTCTTAGGAGATGAGAGCATAGTTTTCTCAGGTGTACTTATCTATCTTATTGAAATAAAATGAATTATGTTGATAATTTGAGGTTGATGACAAACGAAACATAACCTGATGTGATCTGCGCAGGCCGGACAGGGCGCTCGCGCCACATCCGGCAGGGATAACGCGTACTTTGTCGGCAATATGAAGTTATACAGATAATTTGTTGTGAACCTGCTTGCGTAACCGGTTGAAAAGGGAAAGCAACTTCTTATACCGTAAGACTAAAAGCAGTACAGCCAGCCCAGCGTAGATGAGTGGCTGCGGTGAAATAATCTTCACTGACCACAGATAATGTATTGGGGCCAGGATCGCGACAAGATAGACGAAGTTATGCAACTGTTGCCAGTGTTTACCGAGTTTTCGCTGCATCGCCTGGGTTGAAGTGAACGCTAACGCAAGCAAAATTACCCAGCTGATAATACCTAACGTTAAATAAGGCCGGGTAATTAACTCCTTACCTAATAACGCCAGATTATTCACGCCCAGCTCCAGCAATGCGTAACTGGTTAAATGCAGTGTCGCCCAGGCAAAGCACCATAAGCCTAACAGGCGGCGAGTGCGTATCAATAACGGCTGTTTTGCGTAGCGTGCCAGAGGTGTGATTAACAAGGTCGCCAGCAAAAATTTCAGTGCAGTGCGACCGGTAAAATGCTGAATATCTTTCACCGGATCGGCACCCAGTCCACCGTGATTGATCGCCCAGACCAGCCAGAGAAACTGCAACAATCCGGCAAGATGCAGGCAAACTTTCAGCCATGTCACCTGTTTTGCTGTCAGACGCATTCAGAAATTCTCCCGCAAATCCAGGCCACGATACAGCGATGCCACCTGGTCGGCGTAACCATTAAACAGTAACGTTGGCTGGCGCTGTACATCGAGGATGCCGCCTGAACCAATAAATCGTTCGGTAGCCTGTGACCAGCGCGGGTGATCAACATGCGGATTAACGTTGGCGTAAAAACCGTATTCGTCAGGCGCTGCCAGATTCCAGGTGGTTGGCGGACGCTCGCGGGTCAGCTTAATACTGACGATCGATTTAATCCCTTTAAAGCCATATTTCCACGGCACAATCAGTCGCACCGGCGCGCCATTTTGTGGCGGTAACGCCTTGCCATAAACACCTACGGTCATCAGTGTGAGCGGATGCATTGCTTCGTCGAGACGCAATCCTTCGACATAAGGATATTTCAGACCGCCGCCGATAAAGCGGTCCTGCTGGCCTGGCATTTGTTCCGGTGCATAAATTGTTTCGAAAGCGACATACTTCGCATTGCTGGTGGGTTCGGCAAGTGCCAGCAATTTGTGCAGCGGAAAACCAATCCACGGCACCACCATCGACCATGCCTCCACGCAGCGCATACGATAAATACGCTCTTCCAGCGGGAAGCGACGGGTTAAATCATCGTGATCGAGGGTCAATGGTTTTGCCACTTCGCCGCTGATTTTCAGTGTCCATGGATCGGTTTTCAGGCTACCAGCATTAGCGGCGGGATCGGCTTTATCCAGCCCGAATTCATAGAAGTTGTTATAACCGGAGACTTTATCTACTGGCGTCAGTGGCAGGTTATTTTGCCAGGCGGCAGGCTTGCTGAACTCCAGCGGTTTTCCGGCGGGGGCGGGCGGGCGATCGTTCCCTTTAAACCAGCTAAGCAGATCGGCATGCGCAGCGTGAGGCAAAGAAAGTGCAGCTGCACTGATGCCCAGTGCTTTTAACACCTGCCGACGCTTCATAAAGAATACCGACTCGGCCGTAACATCTGATTCTTTTAAAAATTGATTCTTTTTCATAAGCCATCACACTTTTTTGTCGTTAGCCAGCAAGAGCCGTTTACTGTTAATCTGTCAGGGAGTGTCCTCCCTAACAGTAGCAGAGATCTGCTTTTACATATTTATGCATTAACTGCCACGATAGGTTGAATACCCATATTGGCTAAGTAATAAAGGCACATGATAATGCTCGTTCACTTTATTAATATGAAATTCAACGGGGATCTCAGGGAAGAAACTTTCAAGATTTTGTTTCTTGAAATAGTCCCCGGTTTTAAATACGACACGGTAATCGCCCGTAGTTGCAGTTTGCTCGGGCCACAGTGCCTTAATTCGTCCATCCTTATCTGTTTTGGCGGTATTAAGTTGTAACCAGCCGTTATCCGCCTTCTTTTCAAGAGTGACTGTCACGTCAGCAGCGGGTTTTCCGGTTTGCTGGTTCAAAATGTGCACGCTAAGAATGTTTTGTTGTGCGGCATAAACCAAAGAAGGTAATGAAAATGCTGCCGTTGCTACCGAGAGTACTAAATAACGCTTTAACATGTTTATATCCTTGTCATGTGAATGAGTTTTGAGGATAGCGAAAAAGCGGCCAGGGTAACCTTACAGCAGCATTACAATTTTGTAATGAACCAGGCTGTTTCTATAACATATGATTTATGGCATATTATTTTCATGAAGATTTTACTTATTGAAGATAATCAAAGGACCCAGGAGTGGGTAACGCAGGGGCTTTCCGAAGCGGGTTATGTCATTGATGCCGTTTCTGATGGCAGAGATGGGCTTTATCTTGCGCTGAAGGATGATTATGCATTGATAATTCTGGATATTATGCTTCCGGGTATGGATGGCTGGCAGATCTTACAAACGTTAAGAACAGCAAAGCAAACCCCTGTTATTTGCCTTACTGCAAGGGATTCTGTCGATGACAGAGTCAGAGGGCTGGACAGTGGAGCAAATGATTATCTGGTAAAACCTTTTTCATTTTCTGAGTTGCTGGCAAGGGTTCGGGCACAATTAAGGCAACATCACGCTTTGAATTCAACATTAGAAATCAGTGGCTTAAGAATGGACTCTGTAAGTCAAAGTGTGAGCAGGGACAATATCAGTATTACACTGACGCGCAAGGAGTTTCAGTTACTTTGGCTACTGGCCTCCAGAGCTGGCGAAATTATACCCAGAACGGTTATTGCGAGTGAAATTTGGGGAATCAACTTTGATAGTGATACCAATACGGTGGATGTCGCCATTCGCAGGCTCCGCGCAAAAGTTGATGATCCTTTTCCTGAAAAGCTAATCGCCACAATCCGGGGGATGGGCTATTCATTCGTAGCGGTAAAAAAATAATGAAAAGATTGTCTATAACCGTCCGTTTAACCTTGCTTTTTATATTGCTGCTGTCTGTTGCTGGCGCTGGAATTGTCTGGACTCTCTATAATGGCCTGGCAAGTGAGTTGAAATGGCGCGATGATACAACACTCATTAACCGGACAGCACAGATCAAGCAGTTGTTAATTGATGGGGTAAATCCAGATACGTTACCTGTATACTTTAACCGGATGATGGATGTTAGTCAGGATATCTTGATCATTCATGGTGATGGCATCAATAAAATTGTTAACCGGACAAATGTCAGTGATGACATGTTAAATAACATACCTGCTAGTGAGACAATCAGCGCAGCTGGCATTTACAGAAGCATTATTAATGATACTGAGATTGATGCTTTACGAATTAATATTGATGAAGTTTCGCCATCATTAACGGTTACTGTGGCTAAATTGGCTTCAGCCAGACATAACATGCTTGAACAGTATAAAATTAATAGCATTATAATTTGCATTGTCGCCATTGTACTTTGCTCAGTATTAAGTCCGCTGTTAATCAGAACGGGATTACGAGAGATCAAAAAGTTGAGTGGTGTAACGGAAGCGCTGAATTATAACTATAGCCGAGAGCCTGTTGAGGTTAGCGCATTACCGAGAGAACTAAAACCTCTTGGGCAGGCGTTGAATAAAATGCATCAAGCCTTAGTCAAAGATTTTGAACGCCTAAGTCAATTTGCTGACGATCTCGCTCATGAACTTAGAACGCCCATTAATGCATTACTGGGTCAGAATCAGGTTACGCTCAGTCAAACCAGAAGTATCGCTGAATATCAAAAAACAATTGCCGGTAACATTGAAGAGTTGGAAAATATTTCGCGGTTAACAGAGAACATACTGTTTCTTGCCCGGGCAGATAAAAACAATGTTTTGGTGAAACTGGACTCGCTTTCTCTCAATAAGGAAGTCGAAAATTTGTTGGATTATCTTGAATATCTTTCAGACGAGAAAGAGATTTGCTTTAAGGTCGAGTGCAATCAGCAAATCTTTGCGGATAAAATTTTACTGCAACGAATGTTATCGAATCTTATTGTTAATGCCATTAGATATTCACCAGAAAAATCGCGTATTCATATAACCAGTTTTCTTGATACCAACGGCTATCTTAATATTGATATCGCCAGTCCTGGAACGAAAATACATGAGCCTGAAAAACTCTTCCGTAGATTTTGGCGGGGAGATAATTCGCGTCATTCCGTAGGTCAGGGACTTGGTCTTTCTTTAGTCAAAGCGATTGCCGAATTGCATGGGGGAAGTGCTTCATATCACTATCTCAATAAGCATAATGTGTTCCGAATTACGTTACCGCAAAGAAATTAACATAGGGCTTCAGTACGCCATAAATTAACCGTGAAAAAACGCAGCCACGTCGTGAGTACTAACGCGGCTGCGATTAATTATGCGCTTACATTCAAACGTAACAGGGATTAACCCGCGTAAGCTGCCAGCATTTCCTGCGCCGCCAGTTTACCCAACGCATTCGCTGCGAAAGGACTGTCGCCGGTGAGAAGTTTACGGTCCTTATGTACTCGCCCGGTGATGTCGTCATTAATGATGTTCATGCCCATTTTCTTCAGCTCTTCGCCGAAGTACCAGGTGAGATGACCTGGCATATAGCCAATATCTGGCGTTTGTTTGTCTGCGGCGTCTGGGAATGCGCAAATGGAATAACCATTCAGTGGGTTATCGCCGTGGCGAAGCGCCAGAAAAGCCGCCGGGCCGTGGCAAAGGGAGATAACAAAACGGTCATTTTTGATTGCCCACTGTAAAGCGGCAGCTACGTCCTGGCTTTCAGGTAAACCAATAAGTGCGCCATGACCACCAGGAACAAAGATTGCTGCATATTCGCTATCAGCGTTGAGGCTGGCGACAACATCCGCGAGTTTCTTCGGATTGCGGAACAACGATTTATGCTGCTCAAAGAATGGCATTACTTTTTCATCTTTGTGCGGCATAGCCCAGTATTCAAACTTGGTCATCAGACCGGAAATGGTCGCCACTTCGAATTCGAAACCTGCAGCATGGAGATGATACAACGGCAGCAACGTTTCAATCGGATGGTTACCGGTCGAGAACAGTTTTCCGTTATCGGTTGGCAAATAACGTTCGTCCGCGGCGATCACCAGAATTTTATGCTTACCGCGATACGGTTTTGGATAGTCCACGCCATCAAGATCAGAGACGGGACTGGTATATTGACTAAGCGAATATTCTGAAGGGAAGAACGCATTATCTTCAGCAATATCGACCTGCGGATTTTTACTTGTTTGAACAGTCATAGTGTATTCCTTATTGTTGCTTAGTTAGGGTAGTCACTATATTTGCGACTGAGCTGGTCGCTATTTTTAACCAGGCTGGAAAATTGAGTCAATATATCGAAAGCGGTAGTCGGCGGGTGTAAGTATGTAATGATGATGCTGCACTGGTGTTGAATATTATTCACGCCAAATTTTCCTTATTGAGCAACGTCGTCGCAAGTGGCCTCAATGATTTTAGACCATTATCAGAGATGCGGGGCGGTGGGGAGAGATTTAGTGATGTGGAATATTGTGGTGCTGATAAATATTTATATCGCGGATTGGTAGAGAAAAAGCTTATTTCATGCACTATTTTTGCAAAGATTTCTATTTGGGAAGCGTGTTTGTTACGGGGTAATTCATCAGAATGTGCATTTGGGGTGTTGGCTGGAAGAGTCGCTGGTAGATGTTATTGTGGCAGGAGGGGCAGGGTAAGGTGCTGTATCGATATGCTTTGGCAATTGCGTGTGCCGCAGATGGAGATGAAATGCCAATAAAAAAGCCTGAGTTCGATGAGGGACGAACTCAGGCTAGTGTTATGTTTTACAGTAACACGCCGCGGCGCGTTGGCTGATTAGAACTGGTAGACGATACCAACTGCAAACTGGTCATCAGTTGCGGCATCGGTAATCGCTGCATCGTCTTTATCCAGCAGGTTAAATTTGTATGCTGTGTAGACGTTCATGTTCTTATTGAAGTAGTACCAGGTACCAACTTCGATATAATTTACGCGGTCAGCATCAACACCTTTATGTCCATCACGAGCATAAAGATCTTTGCCTTTGGAATATACGTAGCCTAAAGACGGACGTAAACCGAAGTCGAACTGATACTGTACAACAGCTTCAAAGTTTTGGGTTTTATTTGCAAAATGATCATTAGCCAAAACGGTCATGTTGCGGGTTTCACCGTACATCATTGCTGCATAGATATTATTTGCATCATACTTGGCTGCTAATGACCACACTTCAGCGTTATCACCGTAGCCGTCACCAGCTTGTTCATTAGTACGATCAGATTTGCTATATGCACCTACAAAACCAAAACCTTCGATGTTGTAGTCTACAGACAACGCATAGCCATCACCGTTTTGTTTAGTAACGCCACGATTGCTGTTCTTACCTTGATATTGCACAGCAAAATTCAGACCATCAACCAGACCAAAGAAATCAGAGTTACGGTAGGTTGCAACACCGTTGGTACGACCGTTCATGAGGTTGTCAGCGGAAGCCCAGGAATCACCACCCCATTCAACTAACATATCGGTATAAGCTGCGGCATCATAAGCAACACCGTAGTTACGACCATAGTCGAAAGATCCTAACTCGTTATATTTCAAACCTGCGAAGGTTAAACGGGTTTTTTCCTGATTAGAGCCTTCGGGCTTGCTGGCGTCGAGGTTGTATTCAAACTGACCAAAACCAGTCAGTTCGCTGGTGATTTGGGTTTCACCTTTAACACCGAAACGAGCATAGGAGGTATCTTCGTTTTCGCTGTTATTATCATCAGTATTTGACCAGATGCATTCGCCAACCATCTTGCCGTAGAAATCAACTTTATTGCCATCTTTATTGTAAATTTCAGCCGCATTTGCTGCGCCAGCAACTAATAACGCCGGGACCAGCATTGCCAGAACTTTTCTTTTCATTATGTATTCCCTTGTGATTATAATCTTCATGAATATATCAATAAGTGCCGTTATCCAAAAAAAAGCACATTTGGATACTATTCTATGAAGTTCATTTTATTTTAAGGATTACATGCAACAAATGTATTTAAAAGATTTCAAAATGTTTCTAATCTATTTAATATAATTCAGAGTTATGAATTCTAAATATAAATATTCATGAAATTATAAATTTATATCAATATGTTATGAGTTGAGCGGAAACATAGGGGGTATCAATGATTGTTGCGCCAAACGGCTGGTGTGATCTGGCGCACATTAATGAAGGCATAAAAAAAAGCCGGCATCATGCCGGCCCAAAAAATATAAACAAGACGATAAAAGGCTAATAACGGAAGCATCATGACACAGAATAATAAAAAGGTATAATTGTAATCAGTGCTAATATATTGATTAAATGAATTAATAAAGCCGATATCAAAGATAAATAAAATCGCTCAAAACGATTTTTCCTGTATTCACTGCCGTTGCGCAAAATTTATCTATTTGTTCAAAAAATGATTGAGTCTTGACTGGCTCATCCAATGTGGAAAAATGTGACTTTTATCACATAATAGTACTAAGTCTGAATTTTCCGGGTTATCTCAAAATGGAATACGGTTCGACAAAGATGGAAGAGAGACTCTCTCGCAGCCCTGGCGGCAAACCGGCTTTGTGGGCTTTCTATACATGGTGTGGCTATTTCGTCTGGGCAATGGCGCGTTACATCTGGGTGATGAGCCGGATCCCCGATGCCCCCGTGTCGGGATTTGAAAGCGATTTAGGCTCTACCGCGGGAAAGTGGTTAGGGGCACTGGTCGGATTTTTATTTATGGCTCTGGTCGGGGCATTGTTAGGCAGCATTGCCTGGTACACCCGACCTCGTCCCGCACGTAGCAGACGCTATGAATAAAAACTGCTAAGGTGGCGACTCTTTGGCAACGGAGCGCGTATGGACTTACAACACTGGCAGGCACAGTTCGAAAACTGGTTGAAAAACCATCATCAGCACCAGGACGCGGCCCATGACGTGTGTCATTTTCGCCGCGTCTGGGCTACGGCACAGAAGCTGGCGGCAGATGACGATGTCGATATGCTGGTGATTTTAACCGCCTGTTATTTTCACGATATTGTGAGCCTGGCGAAAAATCATCCGCAAAGGCAGCGTTCTTCAATCCTGGCGGCAGAAGAGACGCGTCGCCTGCTCCGTGAAGAGTTCGAGCAATTTCCGGCGGAGAAAATCGAGGCCGTTTGTCATGCCATTGCCGCTCACAGTTTCAGCGCGCAAATCGCCCCCTTAACAACGGAAGCTAAAATCGTCCAGGATGCGGATCGGCTGGAAGCCCTGGGGGCGATTGGCCTGGCGCGCGTGTTTGCCGTTTCAGGGGCATTGGGCGTGGCGCTGTTTGATGGTGAAGATCCGTTCGCACAGCATCGCCCGCTTGATGATAAACGCTACGCGCTGGATCATTTCCAGACTAAGTTGCTGAAGCTACCGCAAACCATGCAAACCGCAAGAGGCAAGCAGCTGGCGCAGCACAACGCGCATTTTTTAGTCGAGTTTATGGCGAAGCTCAGTGCCGAACTGGCGGGGGAGAATGAAGGTGTCGATCACAAGGTGATAGATGCGTTTTCACCCGCGGGATAAGCGCGTGGCCCTAAATGGCTGTAATTATGTTAACCTGTCGGCCATCTCAGATGGCCGGTTAAATCTATGCAGGAAAATATATCAGTAACCGATTCATACAGCACCGGGAATGCCGCACAGGCAATGCTGGAGAAACTGCTGCAAATTTATGATGTTAAAACGCTGGTGGCGCAGCTTAATGGTGTGGGTGAGAATCACTGGAGCGCGGCAATTTTAAAACGTGCGCTGGCGAATGACTCGGCATGGCACCGTTTAAGTGAGAAAGAGTTCGCCCATCTGCAAACGTTGTTACCCAAACCACCGGCACATCATCCGCATTATGCGTTTCGCTTTATCGATCTATTTGCCGGAATTGGCGGCATCCGTCGCGGTTTTGAATCGATTGGCGGACAATGCGTGTTTACCAGCGAATGGAACAAACATGCGGTACGCACTTATAAAGCCAACCATTATTGCGATCCGGCGACGCATCATTTTAATGAAGATATCCGCGATATCACCCTCAGCCATAAAGAAGGCGTGAGTGATGAGGCGGCGGCGGAACATATTCGTCAACACATTCCTGAACACGATGTTTTACTGGCCGGTTTCCCTTGTCAGCCATTTTCGCTGGCTGGCGTATCGAAAAAGAACTCGCTCGGGCGGGCGCACGGTTTTGCCTGCGATACCCAGGGCACGCTGTTTTTTGATGTGGTACGCATTATCGACGCGCGTCGTCCGGCGATGTTTGTGCTCGAAAACGTCAAAAACCTGAAAAGTCACGACCAGGGTAAAACGTTCCGCATCATCATGCAGACGCTGGACGAACTGGGCTATGACGTGGCTGATGCAGAAGATAACGGGCCGGACGATCCGAAAATCATCGATGGTAAACATTTTCTGCCGCAGCACCGTGAACGCATCGTGCTGGTGGGTTTTCGTCGCGATCTTAATCTGAAAGCCGATTTTACTCTGCGTGATATCAGCGAATGTTTCCCTGCACAGCGAGTGACGCTGGCGCAGCTGTTGGACCCGATGGTCGAGGCGAAATATATCCTGACGCCGGTGCTGTGGAAGTACCTCTATCGATATGCGAAAAAACATCAGGCGCGCGGTAACGGCTTCGGTTATGGAATGGTTTATCCGAACAATCCGCAAAGCGTCACGCGTACGCTGTCTGCGCGTTATTACAAAGATGGCGCGGAAATTTTAATCGATCGCGGCTGGGATATGGCCACGGGTGAGAAAGATTTTGACGATCCGCTGAATCAGCAACATCGTCCACGTCGGTTAACGCCTCGGGAATGCGCGCGCTTAATGGGTTTTGAAGCGCCGGGAGAAGCGAAATTCCGCATTCCGGTTTCGGACACTCAGGCCTATCGCCAGTTCGGTAACTCGGTGGTCGTGCCGGTCTTTGCCGCGGTGGCAAAACTGCTTGAGCCAAAAATCAAACAGGCGGTGGCGTTGCGTCAGCAAGAGGCACAACATGGCCGACGTTCACGATAAGGCCACTCGCAGCAAAAATATGCGCGCGATTGCCACGCGTGATACGGCGATTGAGAAGCGCCTCGCCAGTCTGTTAACCGGGCAGGGCCTGGCGTTTCGCGTTCAGGACGCCAGTCTGCCCGGAAGCCCGGATTTTGTCGTTGATGAATATCGCTGCGTGATATTTACCCATGGCTGCTTCTGGCATCATCATCACTGCTATCTGTTTAAAGTGCCTGCGACTCGAACCGAGTTCTGGCTGGAGAAGATAGGTAAAAATGTTGAACGCGATCGCCGCGATATCAGTCGTTTGCAGGAACTCGGCTGGCGCGTACTGATTGTCTGGGAGTGTGCATTACGTGGGCGCGAGAAGCTGACGGATGAAGCGCTTACCGAGCGTCTGGAAGAGTGGATCTGCGGCGAAGGTGCCAGCGCGCAGATCGACACGCAGGGGATTCATTTACTCGCTTGATGCGTCCTGAATAACTGGCGCAACTACGGGTTTTGCCGGGAAGAGATATTTTCCCAACGTGACCAGTACCACCGCGAAGACAATTACGCCGAGCGCCAGCCATTCAATCTTCGACAGCGTCTCTCCGCCCAGTCCCGTACCCAGCAAGACCGCGACCACCGGGTTAACGTAGGCGTAGCTGGTGGCGAGAGCCGGACTGACATTACGGATTAAATACATATAAGCGTTGATGGCGATAATCGAACCAAACAGCGCCAGATAGCCGACCGCAAGGAAGCCTGAAAGGGAAGGGAGCGCCGTCAGTTTTTCACCTGCAATCATCGACGCGATCATTAACACCACGCCTGCCGCCAGCATCTCAATCGCACCCGCCATCATCCCTACAGGTAAGGTAATGCGCGAGCCATAAACCGAGCCAAACGCCCAGCTAATCGAGCCGATTAAAATCAGAATCGCGCCCCACGGATTGCCGCTTAAATTTCCACCGCTATTGAGCATGATGATTCCGGCAAGCCCAATGGCAATACCCACCCATTCCAGTTTGCGCGTTTTAATGCCAAACAGGCGGCTGAAGCACAGGGTAAAGAGGGGCACGGTTGCAACCACTACGGCGGCGATGCCGGAAGGAACATTTTGATGTTCGGCAACCGTCACCATGCCATTACCGACAGCCAGCAATAAGAGGCCAATCAGCGCGGCATTAAGCAGCGGACGTAGCGGGGGGAGTTTGTGTCCGCGCAGTAGCAAAAATGCCAGCAATAAAATACCGGCTGCCAGGAATCGCACGCCTGCCATCATTAACGGAGGCCAGCTTTCCACGCCAATCCGAATGACAAAATAGGTTGAGCCCCAAATGATATACAACGCAAACAGCGCGCCAAAAAGCGGTAACAACTGGCGGAAACGCATAATCCCTCACGGTGGAAATAAAAAGGTGGGTCATAGTAAACGTGAAAATCATTCTGCTGGCGAGAGATATAATTGCACTTGATTGTTAAAAAAATGTTGACCTGTGAAGCAAGTATCAGAGCTGCCGTTTTTGCTTCATACTTACACCCTTCAACAATAAAAATGAGAGGGAATGCTTTTGGCCGGGAGTAGTTTACTGACGTTGCTCGATGATATCGCCACACTGCTGGACGATATCTCCGTGATGGGCAAACTGGCGGCGAAGAAAACCGCCGGTGTATTAGGGGATGACTTATCGCTCAATGCGCAACAAGTTTCAGGCGTGCGGGCCAACCGGGAACTTCCCGTGGTCTGGGGCGTGGCGAAAGGATCGCTGATTAATAAAGTGATTCTGGTGCCGCTGGCGCTGATCATCAGTGCGTTTATCCCGTGGGCGATTACGCCTCTGTTGATGATTGGTGGCGCGTTTCTCTGCTTTGAAGGAGTAGAGAAAGTGCTGCATATGCTGGAGGCGCGTAAACATAAAGAAGATCCGGCGCAGAGCCAGCAGCGTCTGGAGAAGCTGGCGGCGCAGGATCCGCTGAAGTTTGAAAAGGACAAAATAAAAGGGGCGATTCGTACCGATTTTATATTGTCTGCGGAAATCGTCGCCATCACGCTGGGGATTGTGGCCGAAGCGCCGTTGCTTAATCAGGTGCTGGTGCTTTCAGGCATCGCGCTGGTAGTGACCGTGGGCGTCTACGGTCTGGTAGGGGTTATCGTTAAGATTGATGACCTGGGGTATTGGCTGGCGGAAAAATCCAGCGCGCTGATGCAGGCATTAGGTAAAGGGTTATTGATCATTGCGCCCTGGTTGATGAAAGCATTATCGATTGTCGGCACGCTGGCGATGTTCCTCGTCGGCGGCGGGATTGTTGTACATGGTATTGCGCCGCTGCATCACGCCATTGAACATTTCGCCGGGCAGCAAAGTGCAGTGGTGGCGATGATATTACCGACTGTTTTAAATCTGATTCTTGGATTTATCATCGGCGGCATCGTGGTGCTGGGAGTGAAAGCCGTAGCGAAAATACGCGGTCAGGCACATTAATACTCGCACAGGCTATTATGCAAAATTCGCCATCTTCAACTAAGGTGAACAAGTTTCACTCGAAAAAAGGAGGCGAGTATGAGCTTTATGGTTAGTGAGGAAGTTACGGTTAAAGAGGGCGGCCCGCGGATGATTGTCACTGGATACTCCAGCGGTATGGTTGAGTGTCGTTGGTATGACGGTTACGGGGTCAAGCGGGAAGCTTTTCATGAAACCGAGCTTGTTCCGGGGGAGGGGAGTCGTTCTGCGGAAGAAGTTTGAAAGGGTATCATTAACACCAGGCCGGATCACTTCCGGCCTGGTGTGCCAATGCCTGCAATGAATGATAGTCGCGTCTTATCATGCCACCATTATAAAATTATCGCTGTTTTGCGGTACGCTATCGCCAGGTTATGCCAGAATCATAAAAAAGCAGGTTGGGAGTCGTCAGGGTGCAGCACGAGACAAAAATGGAAAACCAGAGCTGGTTGAAAAAACTCGCACGCCGCCTGGGGCCTGGTCATGTCGTTAATCTCTGCTTTATCGTGGTATTGCTTTTTTCCACCTTGCTGACCTGGCGTGAAGTGGTAGTGCTGGAAGATGCCTATATCTCCAGCCAGCGTAATCATCTGGAAAACGTAGCCAACGCGCTCGATAAGCATTTGCAGTATAACGTCGACAAACTGATCTTTTTGCGTAATGGCATGCGCGAAGCTCTCGTAGCGCCACTGGATTTCACTTCACTGCGTAATGCTGTAACCGAGTTCGAACAGCATCGCGACGAGCACGCCTGGCAAATTGAACTCAACCGACGACGCAGCCTGTCAGTCAATGGCGTATCGGATGCATTAGTCAGCGAGGGGAATCTCCTGTCTCGCGAAAATGAAAGCCTCGACAATGAAATTACCGCTGCACTGGAAGTTGGTTACTTGCTGCGACTGGCGCACAACACCTCGTCGATGGTTGAACAGGCGATGTATGTCTCGCGTGCCGGATTTTACGTTTCGACGCAGCCGACCTTGTTTACCCGCAATGTACCAACGCGTTATTACGGCTATGTCACCCAACCCTGGTTTATCGGCCATTCGCAACGAGAAAATCGTCACCGCGCGGTACGCTGGTTTACTTCGCAACCGGAACACGCCAGCAATACTGAACCGCAGGTTACCGTCAGTGTTCCGGTAGACAGTAATAACTACTGGTATGGCGTGCTGGGGATGAGTATTCCCGTGCGTACCATGCAGCAATTTTTAAGAAACGCCATCGATAAAAACCTCGATGGTGAGTATCAGCTCTATGACAGTAAGCTGAGATTTTTGACCTCTTCCAATCCTGACCATCCAACAGGGAATATTTTTGATCCTCGTGAACTGGCCTTGCTGGCGCAGGCGATGGAACATGACACGCGGGGCGGCATTCGTATGGACAGTCGCTATGTTAGCTGGGAACGTCTGGACCATTTCGACGGTGTGCTGGTGCGCGTCCATACGCTAAGCGAAGGCGTGCGCGGCGATTTCGGTAGTATCAGCATTGCATTAACCCTGCTGTGGGCGCTCTTTACCACCATGTTACTCATCTCCTGGTATGTGATTCGCCGGATGGTCAGCAACATGTATGTTCTGCAAAGCTCGTTGCAGTGGCAGGCGTGGCACGACACCTTAACCCGTTTATATAATCGTGGCGCACTGTTCGAAAAAGCCCGTCCGCTCGCTAAATTGTGTCAGACGCACCAACATCCTTTTTCTGTCATTCAGGTCGATCTTGACCATTTTAAAGCGATTAATGACCGCTTTGGTCATCAGGCGGGCGACCGTGTTCTTTCTCATGCTGCCGGATTAATTAGCAGTTCCTTGCGTGCGCAGGACGTTGCCGGGCGGGTCGGTGGTGAGGAGTTTTGTGTGATTCTGCCAGGCGCGAGTCTAACGGAGGCTGCGGAAGTCGCAGAACGTATTCGCCTGAAGTTAAATGAAAAAGAGATGTTGATTGCTAAGAGTACGACGATACGCATCAGTGCCTCGTTGGGGGTAAGTAGCAGCGAGGAAACCGGTGATTATGATTTTGAACAACTCCAGTCACTGGCCGACCGTCGGCTTTATCTCGCTAAACAGGCTGGGCGTAATCGGGTATTCGCGAGCGATAACGCTTAACTGGCGGAGAAAAAATGGTCCAGCCCTTCACGCCATCCTTCCGGTCCTTCACGCTGCGTTCGCCAGACGTGGGCCGGATCCTCATCATGCAGATGCACCCCTTCACGGTTTAGCCCTTTCACAATCACCGCGTAATCCATTACCTCCAGTAAGGGCGCATCGTTTGGCCCATCGCCCAGGCCAAGTGTGGTTGGGCGTTTGCCTGACAATTGTTGATAGGTCGCGATAATCCAGTTGGCAGCCTGATCTTTTCCGGCAGAGGCATCCAGGACGTGCCAGAAGCGCGCACCCTGCATAAACTGTAAGCCCAGTTCGTTCAGACGAGCGGTAAATTGTGCCATACGCTCGTCACTGTCGCGCCAGATTAGCGTTACCGACGCCTCATGCAGCTGCGTCAGCGCCGCCTGGCTACGGCTTAATCCCGTCCATTCGGCGATGGTTGCATCGTCGACATCATCGAAAGTCGTGAATTTAAAATGTTCTTTCTCGCGTAGCGTATTTAAAACCTGGCTGATTTCGCCATGGCTAATACCTGAGATGATGCGTGGAAAACCGTCTATATCCTGCCATTGTTCAGCAAGCTGGATCACTGCGCCATTTTCGGCAATCAGCGGTAACCCTTGTAGCCCCAACGTTTTTTGCAAGTACAGCATTTCCGCTGATGTTTTACTGCTACAGAGAATGACGGGAACATTCGCTTCGCGTAAACGGCTGAGCCAGGGGGCAGCCGGTTGCCAGTCATAACTATGACTGTCCAGCAGGGTGCCATCAAGATCGCTAAAAACCAGTAGTGGTTGTTGAATTGAAAACATGGTCGCGCAGTTCTCCCCTTACCAGGATGATTCTCAAAACAGCACAAATAATCAAAGATGATTTTTTCGGGAGCGATCCCGTTGACGCCAGAGCCACCAAGGGGTGACGCACGTCACATTTCTATTCATAAGTAGCGTTAATCATTCATATCGCGAATATTTTCTTGTCAGCGAAAAAAATTGCGGATAAGGTGATGAACACATCAGATTTCCTGGTGTAACGAATTTTTTAAGTGCTTCTTGCTTAAGCAAGTTTCATCCCGACCCCCTCAGGGTCGGGATTTTTTTATTGTGCATTCAACGATTCACTTCAGAGACGCTGAAGTCATGAATATCCAGTTCGAAGGCATCCGCCAATTCACGCCATGTATGATATTCACGTCCATCGACGCTAACGTGTTCAGAATCGTTCTGGCTGCGATGAACTTCGCTTTCGCTAATTTCATTGATCGCCGCCAGCAGGGCATCGACATCGACGCTGACCTCACGTTTTGCGGTATCGCTGTACTCTTTTGCGGTTTTCATCATCTTTCCTCGCAACCGTTACTCTGTTGTTGCCGCCAGTCGTTAAGTCCGCCTGGCATCTCTTAAGTATAGACCGTCGAGAAAATCAGCACTCGCGCGCGCCTGGCGCTGCCAGAAAAACGAAATTGTTCTACACTGGCACAAAGCCACAGGAGGAAAACGATGAAGGTGAATGATCGGGTAACAGTCAAAACGGATGGCGGTCCGCGTCGTCCTGGCGTGGTACTGGCAGTTGAGGAGTTTAGTGAAGGCACAATGTACCTGGTTTCGCTGGAAGACTACCCGCTCGGCATCTGGTTCTTTAATGAAGCAGGGCATCAGGACGGTATCTTTGTGGAGAAAGCAGAGTAATCTTATTCAGCCTGACTGGTGGGAAACCACCAGTCAGAATGTGTTAGCGCATGTTGACAAAAATACCATTAGTCACATTATCCGTCAGTCGGACGACATGGTAGATAACCTGTTTATTATGCGTTTTGATCTTACGTTTAATATTACCTTTATGCGATGAAACGGTCTTGGCTTTGATATTCATTTGGTCAGAGATTTGAATGGTTCCCTGACCTGCCATCCACATTCGCAACATACTCGATTCGGTTCGGCTCAATGATAACGTCGGCATATTTAAAAAAGAGGTTATCGTTGTCTCTTTTTTCAGAATATCGCCAAGGATATCGTCGAGAGATTCCGGTTTAATCGATTTAGAACTTATCAATAAATTTTTTCTGACCAATAGATATTCATCAAAATGAACATTGGCAATTGCCATAAAAACGATAAATAACGTATTGGGATGTTGATTAATGATGTGCTTGATGTGCTGACTGTTAGAAGCATCATGGATGAAACAGTCCTCATTAATAAACACCACTGAAGGGCGCTGTGAATCACAAGCTATGGCAAGGTCATCAACGGTTTCAATGTCGTTGATTTCTCTTTTTTTAACCCCTCTACTCAACAGATACCCGGTTAAACCTAGTCGGGTGTAACTACATAAATCCATAATAATCGTTGACATGGCATACCCTCACTCAATGCGTAACGATAATTCCCCTTACCTGAATATTTCATCATGACTAAACGGAACAACATGGGTCACCTAATGCGCCACTCTCGCGATTTTTCAGGCGGACTTACTATCCCGTAAAGTGTTGTATAATTTGCCTGGAATTGTCTTAAAGTAAAGTAAATGTTGCGATATGTGAGTGAGCTTAAAACAAATATTTCGCCGCAGGAGTATCCTGGAAGATGTTCGTAGGTATTATTTTTCGGATAATCCTTAGGATAACATGATAAACGTTACGGAATTATATTAATGGCAATTCACTAATAATATCAGCCAGCAAATTAAACATCTCACTGAATAAATGTTCGCAAAAAGGCGCAATTAACGGCATTAATGCCGCCATTAAAGAGATACCGACAGTCAGAGTTAATGGAAATCCAATAACAAAAATGGATAATTGCGGGGCCATACGATTCAGTAAACCTAATGCCAGATTCAGGGTCAGCAGCAGAGTAATGAGCGGTAACGCCAGCATCAGCCCGTTAAGGAAAATCAAACTCCCTGCTTTGGTGAGTGCCAGAAACGCATTGCTGTTCAACGGTTCGCCACCAATCGGCAGGGTGTGAAAGGTATCGACCAGCAGTGAAATCAACCATAAATGACCGTTAAATGTCAGGAACAGCAGTAACGCCAGCATATCCATGATACGCGCTAGAACGGGCATGTTGAGATGGCTGGCCGGATCGACAAACGTCGCAAATGACAGCCCCATTTGCAGACCGATAATTTCGCCAGCGGTTCGCACAGCGGCAAAGGCAAATTGCATGGTGAAACCAAGCGCAATGCCGATCAGGATCTGCTGCACGGCCAGCCACAGAGCAAAGAACGAAAAAACAGGAACATCGTTGGCAGGTAATGATGGGGCAATAGCGAACGTGATCATCATTGCCAGACCCAGTTTTACCCGTTTCGGCACGCTGCGTTCGCTCAGAATTGGCGCGGTAGAAATGAGCGCCAGCACGCGCAGTAACGGCCAGAAGTACAGACTTAGCCAGGAAAGCCATTGATCGCTTGTCACCTGCAACATAGTACGGCTACCCGATGATATACGGCAGGTTAGTGAACAAGGTGCGGACGTAATCCAGCAACAGATTGAGCATCCACGGTCCGGCAATAATAATGGCAATAAATACGGCGATGATTTTTGGTATAAACGACAGCGTCATTTCGTTGATCTGTGTGGCGGCCTGCAAAATACTGATGATAAGGCCCGTGACCAGCGCCACCAGCAACAGCGGGGCAGCTAGTGCCAGCGCGACTTTCATCGCTTCAGTCCCCATCATCATGACCGATTCAGGTGTCATTTTGCCTCTCTAGCTGTAAAAGCTCTGCGCCAGCGAACCGACCAGCAATTGCCAACCATCCACCAGTACAAACAGCATCAGTTTAAAGGGCAGAGCAATGGTGGCGGGGGGGACCATCATCATCCCCAATGCCATCAACACGCTGGCAATCACCAGGTCGATAATCAAAAAAGGGATGAAAATCGTGAAGCCTATCTGAAATGCGGTTTTCAACTCGCTGGTCACGTAGGCCGGGAGCAAAATGCGCATCGGCACGGCTTCAGGTCCCTGCAACGGGCCGCTATTCGCCAGTCTGGCAAACAACCCTAAATCCGCCTCACGGGTCTGACGCAGCATAAACTCACGCAGCGGCTGCGCCCCTTTTTCCAGCGCCTCCTGCATTGATATTTTCTCTTCGCTGAATGGCTGGTACGCATCGACATAAATTTTATCGATCACCGGCGACATAATAAAAAAGGTCAAAAACAGCGCCAGTCCCAGCAATACCTGGTTAGGTGGCGCGGAGGGCGTTCCCAGCGCGTTACGCAATAAACCAAAAACAATAATGATGCGGGTGAAACTGGTCATCATTAGTAAAATTGCCGGAATAAACGTCAACGAGGTGATGAACACCAGCGTCTGCACCGGGAGCGACCAGCTTTGTCCACCGCCAGGCAGCGGCTGGCTGGTGATACCTGGCAGTTGCGCGAAGGCGAGGGGCGTAACCAGCCAGAGAAGGACAGGGGCGACATACAACAAACGACGCATCAGGATCTCCCGCTACGCTTAAGCAAGTTTTTCATGACCGACTGAAAATCGGTCTGAGGTATCTCTTCCGTTGGTGCTGAAGGGGGAAGTTTATGCAGCAGATTGATTTGCCCTGCGGTAACGCCGAGCACCAGCCGTGCATCTTCCACATCGACCACCACAACCCGTTCACGCGCGCCCAGCGAAGCACTGGCGCTAATTTTCAGACCATTAACGCCAGTGCGTTTCGGGGCAAATCCCAGCCGTTTTACCAGCCAGGCAGCAGCGAGGATCAGGGCAATAATGGCGATGAGTGCGCCGCTCACCTGCAGCAGTGGCGCAGCAGAAACCGGCGCGGAAGATTGCACAGTAGCGTGGTTATTCATCACTAACGGCTCAGGCGGCGCATTCGCTCAGACGGAGTAATGATATCGGTGATCCGCACGCCATATTTATCGGCAACGACCACCACTTCGCCCTGGGCGATTAAATAACCGTTGATCAGAATATCCAGTGGTTCGCCCGCCAGACCGTCCAGCGCCACGACGGACCCTTGCGTCAGACGCAACAGCTCTTTGATGGTCATCCGCGTACGGCCCAGCTCGACGGTCAGCTTGACCGGAATATCCATTATCAGGTCGATATCCTGCAACGTTCCGCTGACATCACCACCGCCAAATTGCTGGAACACCGCGTCGGCAGCGCTTTTGCTGCTGGTTGATTTTTGTTCGCTCAACGCTTCAGCCCACAGATCGTCCATTGCGCCGTTGTTGTCATCGGCCGGATTATTCATGTCACTCATTTGGGCTGTTCCTCGTTCAGAGAATTTAAAATCGGGTTAATCAAATGTTCTATCCGTAACGCATACTGACCGTTGAGAGTGCCGTACTGACTGGTCAGCACCGGGACGCCGTCAACATGGGCGATGATGCGATCGGGTTTTTCTATCGGCAGGACGTCGCCGGGTTTCAGTTTTAAAATCTGCGACAGGCGTAGCGAGATATCGGCAAAGTTGGCGACCAGCTCCAGCTGTGAATGCTGCACCTGGCGCACCAGGTTATCGCGCCAGTTCTGATCTTCATTACGCGAGTTTTCCAGCGGCGGGTTAACCAACAATTCCCGTAGCGGCTCGATCATGCTGAATGGCAGACAGATATTAAATTCGCCGGTCAGGTTGCCAATCTCCACATGGAACGGCGTGTTAACCACAATGTCGTTCGGCGAGGTGGTGATATTGGTAAATTTCACCTGCATTTCCGAACGCACGTACTCAACTTCCAGCGGATTAATCGCCTTCCAGGCGTCGCTATAGCCTTCAAGCGCCAGCTTTAACATGCGGTTGATGACGCGCTGTTCGGTATGGGTAAACTCGCGACCTTCCACTTTGGTCGGGAAGCGTCCATCGCCGCCAAACAGGTTATCCACGGCGATAAACACCAGACTCGGTGAAAACACCACCAGCCCTGTGCCGCGCAGCGGTTTCAGATGGATAAGGTTCAGGTTGGTCGGCACCGGCAGGTTGCGGGCAAATTCATGGTACGGCTGAATGCGGATGGCCCCGACGGTTATATCCGGGCTACGACGCAGCAGGTTGAACAGCCCCATACGAAAATGGCGGGCAAAGCGCTCATTAATGATTTCCAGCGCCTGCAAACGTTCGCGCACAACCCGTCGTTGGGTATTCGGATCGTACGGACGAATGTCACTTTCGCCGCTAACACTGGCTGTCGGTTCGTCTTTGACTTCGCTGTCACCATTCAACAGCGCATCAATTTCAGCTTGAGAAAGAATACTATCGCCCATGTCGTTATCGCAGAATAAAAGCGGTATACAGCACGTCGGTGACATCCTGTTTCGGTTGCCCGGCAACAAGCGGGGTGGAAAGCGTGGTTTTAATCTCGGCAATCAGGTTTTTCTTGCCTTCTTCTGTCGCCAGTACGGCAGCATCCTGACGCGAAAACAGTAACAGCAAACGGCTACGGACTTCCGGCAAATACTCACTCAGCCGCGAGCGGGTAGCTTCATCTTTCAGGCGCAGGGTTATGCCGATATAAAGTACGCGATCTGCATCGCCCAGATTGACCGTAAAGGTATCCAGCGCATAGAAGACCGGGGAGGGCACGACGCGTTGCTGCGCTTTGTCGTCAGCGGCAACCTGATGCGAATGCCAGTAGCTGTAACCTGCGCTGGCACAGGCCGCGAGGGTAATGAATACCAGAATCGGGATCCAAAGCGATCGCTTGCTTTTCTTGCTTATCGCGTAATCAGTCATGTGTTGCGGTCTTCCTGTGTCGCTACTGCTTATCGGCTAATTATCCTGCGTCTTGAGCGCAACAAAGCGGGGAAAAGACGCGGATTACGGTGCTACCTCTGACGTTAGGCGAAAATATCAACGCCGCTGTTGCCTGTTACACGTACTTGTAAAGAGACGGGAACCGGAAGCGTATCGTCGTCTTCCCCCGCCAGAGGTTCATGGTTTGCTGTGCGTTGGCTTTGCTGTTGCTGGGAAGCGGCCTGCTGCTGACCACTAAAGCTTTCGCCACTGATGTTGCTTTGCCCTAACTGAATGCCACTTTCGGCCAGCTGCGTTCGCAGTACCGGAAGCGCTGCTTCCAGGGCGGCGCGTACGTGTTGATGCGGTGAAACCATCTGGATTTGCGCCTGGTTATCATCCACTTTGAGGGAGATTTGCACTTCACCTAAATCCTGCGGGTGCAGACGCAACTCTGCACTTTGTTGCCCCTGGCGGGTGAACAGCGAAATATGCTGGCTTAATGATTGTTGCCATTCGTGAGAACCCAGCGGTGCACTCAACACAGGCGCGGCGACGGTGGGCAGTGGCTGTGTCTGGTGTGGAGTGATTAGCGGGCTGGCGGCAGCGGTCACCGGTGAAGGTGTGCTGATGACTTCCGCTTTACTCTGGGCTTCTGCTACCAGCGGTGTTAATGGCTGAGCTGGCGTGCCGGGGGCATCATCAGGCTGTGCTGTTGTGAGTTGCGCAGAAGTCAGTTTTGTGAAGAGCGTTGGTTTCTCTGCCGGTAACACGGTTGACGGCACATCAGTCACTTTGGGCGTATTGTCAAAACCCGGCAACATCGCAAAAAGGGCGCTCAGGCTTGCGGTGACGTCTTCATTCAGATCATCCGCTTTTTCGTCTTTTGCCGTATTGTTGCCAGCCACCGCAGCCAACGTCATCGTTTGAGCGGTGGTTAATGGTGTTGATGTGGATTGTTCGTCGTTGATGACAGGCGGTGTTTCATCCACAGGGATCAGTAAATCCGCTTGTTGCGCATCGGCAAGAATCTCGCTGACCAGCGGCTCGCCTTTTGTCGTGGGCTTATCTGTTGCCACCAGCAACTGGGGGGCCGCTTTGTCGGTAGTTGTCTCGCCTGCTAATGCTTCGCTCAACAACGCGAGAAAATCTTGTGCAGCATCGCTGGCTTTGCCGCCAGGCAATGTGGTGGTGTCAACGTCGGCGGTAATTAAGGGCGCTAAGCGAATCATTCAGGTTTCCTCATGGCGGCGCGCTGGGCGAACTCATCCATCTTTTTCTGATCGAGGCGGTTTTCTGCAAGCAGTGCCGCCGTGGATTGCCGTTCCTGCAGTGTCTGCCAGGCCTGCAAACGTTGTTTCTTTTCTCGCCAGCTGTTCAGGGCAATGTCAACTTTCTGCTTCCACTGATTAAGTTGCTGGCGATGCTGAGTAATGGCTTTTTCCAGCGTCTGGATAAACTGCTGATAGTTGATCCAGCGGTTGCTGGTCATCCCGGCACTCATATCGCTGTTGAGGTTATTGCGATATTCATTCTGATAATCGATCAGCATTTTGAGCTGTTCTTCCGCCTGCTGACACCCGCGACGCATTTCACCCAGCAGGCGCGCGGCATCCTCTACCTCTTTTTCTGCCAGATCTTTCAGGGTCGCCAGCGCGCCATGTTCTGCCATCTGCCGTTATCTCCTGGGTTATGACACTGTCGGGAAAATACGCTCCAGCCCCTGGAGAGACGCTTCCCAGTCCGCGCGTTCAAAAATGCCTTGTTGCAAATAGCCCTCCAGCTGCGGCCACAGGGCGATGGCTTTGTCGAGCATCGGATCGCTGCCTTTGGCATACGCGCCGACGCTAACCAGATCGCGGTTACGCTGAAAACTCGACAACAGCTGTTTGAAGGTGCGCACTCGCGCGTAATGTTGCTCACTGATCAACGCCGTCATTGCGCGGCTGATCGACGCTTCAATATCGATAGCCGGATAGTGCCCGGCTTCCGCCAGTCGGCGAGACAGCACAATGTGACCGTCGAGGATTGCCCGCGCAGAGTCGGCAATGGGGTCCTGCTGGTCATCGCCTTCAGTGAGCACGGTATAAAATGCAGTAATCGATCCGCCGCCGCTAATGCCATTTCCGGCACGCTCGACCAGTGCCGGTAATTTGGCAAACACCGACGGGGGATAACCTTTAGTGGCGGGTGGTTCGCCAATCGCCAGCGCAATTTCACGCTGGGCCATCGCGTAGCGGGTGAGGGAGTCCATAATCAGCAACACATGCTGACCACGATCGCGAAAATCTTCGGCAATGCGCGTGGCATAGGCGGCACCCTGCATTCGCAGGAGAGGAGAAACATCCGCCGGAGCGGCAATCACCACGGAGCGTGCACGCCCTTCGGCACCGAGGATATTCTCAATAAAATCTTTTACTTCGCGTCCGCGTTCACCAATCAAACCCACGACAATGACATCGGCGCGGGTGTAACGTGCCATCATCCCCAGCAGCACACTTTTACCAACGCCGGACCCGGCAAACAGCCCCATACGCTGCCCACGCCCAACGGTAAGCAGGGCATTGATTGGGCGCACGCCGGTGTCCAGCACATGTTCAATCGGTGTACGTTGCAACGGGTTAAATGGCGGGGTAATCAGCGCACCGGTTTCCGTCGTATCGGGGGAGGGGAGGCCATCGAGCGGTTTACCGCTGCCGTCCAGAACACGACCTAATAACGCCGGACCGAGCGGTAACTGCTTGCCGCTTTGCAGTCCTTCAGCCGAAATGTTTTTGGCATAAACCCGCGCGCCGGGCAGGACACCTTCCACTTCCTCCAGCGGCATTAAAAACAGCCGTTGACCGTTAAAGCCAACGACTTCGCTTTCTACTTCGTGCGTTTCGCTGCCGTTCTGGCGTTCAATGACACAGGTTGCGCCGAGCGGCAATTGTAATCCGGTGGCTTCCAGCACCAGCCCGGTAGCACGGGTTAATCGCCCGTAGCGACGTACCGCAGGCAACTGTGCCATTTTGGCTTCAAAGTTATCCAGCGTGGTTAGCCAGCGAGTCAGGCGCGTGGTCATTACACCACTCCTGGTGCTGCCAGACGGCAGAGTTCTTGCCAGCGAGTGGCGACACTGGCGTCGAGATCGCCTTCATCGGCGGAGACTTTACAGCCGCCAGGATGGAGTGTGGGATCGCCCCGCAAGCGCCAGCCATGCAAACTTAAGGTTGCGCCGAGCATATCATCCACACGTTGCAGATCATCGGGGTGCACGCGTAGTTGCGGTTTGCCGCTGAATAACGGTTCTTGCTGCAACAACTGTTGGATCTGTTTGATCAGTGCCGAGTTATCCACTGTTGGCGTCTGACCGATGACCTGACGTGCCGCCTCCAGCGCCATCTGCATCAGGCGCGAAGCAATCACACTATCAAGTGCATCAAGGGTAGTTTGAAATTCGCTGACCAGTTGCTGCATCCGGGCATGAATTGGCGCTTGTTGAGACTTCGCCTCTGCCAGACCTTGCTCCAGCCCCTGGGCCAGTCCTTCCTGATAGCCCTGCTTATGACCTTGCTGGCGACCTTCGGCAATCCCCGCCTGATAACCTTGCTCATGGGCCTGCATTTGCAGTTGCGCCAGTTGCTGCTCAAGGCTGGGTTCGGCCTCTTCAATGATGGTTTCTTCCGGCTCGACCATGGGCACAAACTCTGCCTGTGGTGGCGCGAGATCGTCCGGCGTCCAGGTTTTCCACGGCAGATTATCAGACATAGGTATCCTCGCCGCTGCCAATTACCATCTCGCCAGTTTCGGCAAGGCGGCGCACAATCAGCAGAATCGCTTTCTGTTCGTTTTCCACCTGCGACAGACGCACCGGACCACGGTTGGCGAGATCGTCGCGCAGAATATCGGCGGCACGCTGCGACATATTGCGCAGGAATTTCTCGCGCAGTGGCTGCTCGGCCCCTTTCAGCGCGATCAACAGCGATTCGGAATCCACTTCCTGCAACAGACGCTGAATGCTGCGATCGTCGACATCCACCAGATTTTCGAACAGGAACATCTCGTCGATAATTTTTTGCGCCAGCTCGCCGTCGAATTCGCGCACGGCGGTAATAACGGCTTCTTCCTGCTGAGTTTTCATCAGGTTGATAATTTCGGCTGCCGTTCTCACGCCGCCCATTTTGCTGCGCTTGAGATTCTGACCGTCGAGCAAGCCATTCAGTACTTCGGTCAGTTCCGCCAGCGCGGCTGGCTGCACGCCGCCAAAGGTGGCGATACGCAACATCACGTCGTGGCGCAGACGTTCATCGAACAACGTCAGAATATCGGCGGCCTGGGCGCGCTTCAGATGCACCAGAATGGTGGCGATAATTTGCGGATGCTCATCGCGAATCAGATCGGCGGCACTCTGCGGCTCCATAAAGTTGAGCGTTTCAATACCGCTGGCGGTATCGCGAGTTTCGAGAATATCTTCCAGCAGGCTGGCGGCACGTTCCTCACCCAGAGCTTTGACCAATACCGAACGCAGATAATCGTTGGCGTTGATATTCAGTGCGGCAAACTGTTCAGCTTCTTGCTCAAACTCCGCCAGCACATCGGTTAGCTGCTTGTTGGAGATCTGCGTGACGTTCGCCATTGCAGCGCTCAGGGTTTGCACTTCGCGCTGGGAGAGGTGCTTGAACACCTCTGCCGCCCGGTCTTCGCCAATGGTCATCAGCAGGATGACGCTTTTATCGGTGCCTGTCAGGTTACTCATGATCGTTATTTATCCACTGGCGAATGACCAGCGCCACCACGCGCGGATCGTTATCAGACATTTCACGGATACGCTGGCTCATGACTTCTGCCCCCAGACGTTGGTTAGCGCGTCGTTGTTGGAGTTGTTCGTCTTTGCTCAGGCGGACTTCCACCGCATCTTCCACTTCCTCACGGGCCTGCGCCTGTTGCTGTACAGCTTTCATCGCCTCGGCGCGACGTGTTAACTGCGGGCGTACCGCTTTCCGCCACAGCAGCCACGCCACCAGCAGTACCAGCAACCAGCGACCGGCAGCCAGCAACTGATCGATAAACGCTTGCTGTTGCCAGAACGGCAGTTCTCCGCCGCTTTCGTCACTGCTATTGAACGGCGAGTTAACGACATTGAGCGAGTCACCGCGTTTTTCAGAAAAGCCCATCGCCTCGCGGGTCAGATCTTCAATTTGCTTCATCTGTTCGTTGCTGAGAGGCAACGGTTTGCCATCTGGCAAGGTTTTGTAATTCACCACAACCGCGACTGACAGACGTTGCACATCGCCCACGTTCATTTTGGTATGACGAATGGTGCGATCGACTTCGTAGTTACTGGTTTCATTCCGCTGTGTGCTACGCGGCCCACTATTGCTGGTGGTGCTCGCCTGCTGCTGGCGGTTATTTTGATTTGCCGGAGGCGTGCTGATTGGCGCGTTATTCGCAGGTGCCGGTTGATTCGACAACGCCCCCGGTACGCCGCCCGGATAACCGGAACCGCTTTGCTCGCTCTCATTAAGCTGGCGTGAACGAAGCGCCGCATGAGATTCATCACCGTTAGGGCGATACTGTTCTTCCGTTTGTTCTTTACTGGCGAAGTCCAGCTGCGCCGTGACCTGGGCGTGAATATTACCGTTGCCGACAATCGGCGACAGGATCGCTTCAATACGCCGCTGAATACGGCCTTCGACATCGCTGGCATATTTCAACTGAGCGTCATTAAGATCGCGCCCGCTGGTATTGGACTGGGTTAACAGATGTCCGCCCTGATCCACCAGCGTGACGTTCCCCGGCGGCAGACCAGCAACCGCACTGGAAACCAGATGCACAATGGCGCTAATTTGCCCTTCATCGAGTGCGCGGCCGGGTAACAGATTTACCGTCACCGATGCAGAAGGGGATTTTTGTTCACGGACGAATAAAGACGGTTTCGGCATTGCCAGATGTACGCGCGCCCCTTTTACCGGGCCGATAGTTTCGATGGTACGAGAAAGCTCGCCTTCCAGCGCCCGCTGATAATTCACCTGTTCGCTGAACTGGCTGATACCAAACTTTTCCTGATCGAGCAGTTCGAAACCGACCGCGCCGCCTTTGGGCAAACCTTGTTGCGCCAGGCCTAGGCGCAGCTCGTGAACTTTATCTGCCGGAACTTCAATAGCGCCGCTGGCTTCGCTGAAGCGGTAAGGAATATTCATTTGCGTCAGTTGGCTGACAATTGCGCCACCATCCTGATCGGAAAGATTGCTGAATAATGTGCGGTAGTCGGGGGCTTTCGCCCACAGGATCAGTGCGACCATGACCGCCACTGCCGCGGAACCGGCAACAATCAATGGAATTTTCGGATTCGCACGCAGGCGATTAAGCCACTCAAGAGATTTTGTCTGGGCTGCAGTCGCATTCATCGCGCACCTCGTGGCTGATTATGGACGGCGTTATTGGCAAAGTGGAACAAGACTCACTCCCGGGTCAGCAAACTCGAAAAATTGACGCTCCCATTATTTGTGCTTTCGTTTTTTTCTATCCGCCAATAAACCCGTTTTTTTGTTGCTATTTAGCGCCTTTGTCTTATTGACTTACTGGTAGGCTTTGCTAACAGAAATTATCCGGGAGATGAAAATGTCAGCGATACAGGGGATTGAAGGGGTTATCAGCCAGTTACAGGCTACGGCGATGAGTGCGCGTGCACAGGAATCACTGCCACAACCGACCATTAGTTTTGCCGGGCAGCTGCACGCCGCGCTCGATCGCATAAGCGATACACAAACAGCCGCCCGCACGCAGGCAGAAAAATTCACTCTCGGTGAACCCGGCGTGGCGTTAAACGATGTGATGACCGATATGCAAAAAGCCTCAGTTTCTATGCAAATGGGGATTCAGGTGCGTAATAAGCTGGTGGCGGCGTATCAGGAAGTGATGAGCATGCAGGTGTAGGTTTTGTAACCTGTTGGTAATTACTTCCAATCTCACCGCTTGGGGCATGGATGGGGCAAACTCACTCAATTTCTGGTTTAAAATGGATACCTGATCCTGAACGTTTTCTGCCATCCACGATCCGTAAACGCGATAACATGTTTTGTCTTCGCTTTGCTCATAGGAAGAGTGAACTCTTTTGTTAGCCTGGGGTTCCTTCTGATCATTATTGTTCCTGCCTTTATCTCTTGCCACGCCAGAGCCCCCTGGATACACATACACCAGGATGAAAACGGTGAGTTGTGTTCAAACTGTAGTACAATTCTCTCCAGTATGAACAGGAAAGAATATGCTATGAACCCTTATATTTATCTTGGTGGCGCAATACTTGCAGAGGTCATTGGTACAACCTTAATGAAGTTTTCAGAGGGGTTTACACGGTTATGGCCCTCTGTTGGCACAATTATTTGCTATTGTGCATCATTTTGGTTATTAGCTCAGACACTGGCTTATATACCTACAGGGATTGCTTATGCTATCTGGTCAGGAGTCGGTATCGTTCTGATTAGTTTGCTTTCCTGGGGATTTTTTGGCCAACGACTGGACCTGCCAGCCATCATAGGCATGATGTTGATTTGTGCCGGTGTGTTAGTCATTAACTTGTTGTCACGAAGCGCACCGCATTAAAAAATAATCATCCTTGAGATAACAGGAATCTGATTTGTGCATATTATGGCTAATGTTCGGGGCAACTTTATAATTATGATTGCATTTGCGCGATCATTGCGCCTTTTTGCATAATGAGATCAATGCACATCAAATAAAATAACGATAGGTCACAACAAAGAGGTTTTTATGAAAAAACTTATCGTTTCAAGTGTATTGGCATTCATAACATTTTCTGCGCAGGCCGCAGCATTTCAGGTCACTAGTAATGAAATAAAAACAGGAGAGCAACTTACAACGTCTCATGTATTTTCTGGATTTGGGTGTGAGGGGGGTAATACATCGCCCTCATTAACCTGGTCTGGTGCTCCAGAAGGCACCAAAAGCTTTGCCGTAACTGTGTATGATCCAGATGCGCCTACAGGCAGCGGATGGTGGCACTGGACTGTTGCTAATATTCCAGCAACGGTAACATATTTTCCCGCTGATGCAGGAAGACGTGATGGTACAAAACTTCCGACTGGTGCTGTCCAAGGCCGAAATGATTTTGGCTATGCGGGATTTGGTGGAGCATGTCCTCCCAAAGGAGATAAACCCCATCATTACCAGTTTAAAATATGGGCTCTAAAAACTGATAAGATTCCTGTGGATTCTAATTCCAGCGGAGCGTTAGTTGGTTATATGCTTAATGCCAATAAAATTGCAACCGCTGAGATAATACCCGTTTATGAGGTAAAGTAGGATAAGAGTATGCTGGCAAAAGATAGGACTAACCTAAAGATTGAAGAAATACGGATGCATAAACATCATGAGATTCACAGGGTTAAGCCTCTTATGCCAGCTTTATGTCGTATCCGTCAGGGAAAAAAAGTTATCAATTGGGAGACGCATAGTCTAACTGTTGATAATAATCAGATAATATTATTTCCCTGTGGATATGAATTTTATATTGCGAATTACCCAGAAGCAGGTCTTTATCTTGCAGAAATGCTTTATTATCCCATTGATCTAATTGAAAAGTTCCAAAATCTTTATGCGATAACCGATCAAATTCGTAACACGACAGGTTTCTGCTTACCTCAGAATCCCGAGTTAATATATTGTTGGGAGCAACTAAAAACATCTATTTCCCGAGGCTTCTCAACGCAAATTCAGGAACACTTAGCAATGGGCGTTCTACTTTCATTAGGAGCACATCATGTTAATTGTTTACTTTTATCAGATAGTAAACAATCATTAACAAGTCGTTGTTATAACCTAATGCTATCCGAACCTGGAACAAAATGGACAGCAAACAAGGTAGCGAGATATCTCTACATTTCTGTTTCCACATTGCATCGCCGTCTGGCAAGCGAGGGAGTAAATTTTCAAAGTATATTGGACGACGTGAGGTTAAATAATGCGTTGTCTGCTATACAAACGACAGTAAAACCCATCAGCGAGATTGCCAGGGAAAATGGTTACAAGTGTCCTTCTCGTTTTACTGAAAGGTTCCATAATCGTTTTAAGATAACACCAAGAGAGCTAAGAAAAGCGTCCAGAGAGTAAAAGTATTTTATGAAGGAGCAACAGCATCGATTTTTATTTTGGAAAATAAATACGGCATACTCAACCTATTGGAGCCTGAACAATCCGGTGACTTCTGCGCTAATCGGGGACGTTTATAAGCACATATAATTGATACTATCTTCCTCCATCACAATTTCAGAAATGCACGTGTGATTTTTTTGCATCCGGCGTTTGGACTATGTGGAGTTCAAGAGTGGGAAAGTTACAAGAGGTTGAGGGGATAATTAAAGGGATGCTTATGACATTAGATATCCGGATAGGTACGGATATCGTTGTTATTAAATCTAGTTTATACGTTAAGATGCAGCTACAGCAGAAATTGCCACTATTAATTTTTTCATCGTGAGCCCTTTTATTTGAACTATTATTTAAAAATGATGTCACTGCACTACAAATATTCATCCAATCAATGAGATTATTTCAAGATGTAAGTTTTAGTTTCTCATTTAAATTATGAAGTAGATCCCTATCTTTATCTGAACTGTTTCTATTGCACACAATGCATGACTATTTTGTGAACGAATATAAATTTGGTAGTCAAATTATATTAAAGGTTGTTATTTATGATTGACTCATAATTTATTTATTTAATTTAAATAGCCTAGAAATAACCATGGAAATTATTTGCATGATGTTTGTTTAGATTTATTAATGTAATTGAGGTGGTTTTATTTAATACGCAATATAGCGCCGCTTGATATTAGTTCTATTTTTTTTGCGTAAGATAGATGAGACAAACTGAGACGCATAATGGTTTGCAAGGCTCTAATACTTTGATATTGAGGATGTGATGGGGCATGTACGGGGCATAGTACAATGATGTCCATGCTGGTGTAGATAATCTCCAGGCTTATCCGGTGCGCCGTAAAACCCCGTCCTTCAGGGCAGGGATATAAGGCGCGGTTTTCCACCTGACCAGGTGTTTGCTGTTGTTCAATGTATTGGCGGATGACGGATATTGGCGCACCTCCGCAGCTACTGGCAAAATAGCCAGGACTCCACAAAACGCCTTTGTAGTAATACCTGACTGCAATATCTGGTCGATCTCGTCGCAGTAACCTACTCGATACGCCTTTGAGGCTGTTTACCAGACTGGATATCGCCAGTTTGGGAGGATAGTTAATTAACAAATGGACGTGATCTGGTTCGCCATCCATTTAAACCAGTTCAGCTTCAAAATCAGCACATACATTTGAAAAGTAAGTGCGTAGTTTTTCTGTCGCGTCATAGTCATAAATCTGACGTCGGTATCTGGTGACAAAGACCAGGTGAACATGCATCAGGAAAACACAATGCTTCCCCGTCGGATATCGGTTTCTTTATTCATAGACCAAAGTATCATTTGGCCTGTGAAACGATTACAGGCATTTAAATTCCAGTTAAGACCCGGTGGTCAACAGGAGCGTGAAATGAGGCGCTTCGCAGGCGCATGTCGTTTCGTTTTCAATCGTGCTCTGGCGCTTCAGAATGAGAATCATGAGGCCGGTAATAAATACATCCCTTACGGGAAAATGGCTTCCTGGCTGGTTGAGTGGAAAAACGCCACTGAAACGCAATGGCTTAAAGATTCGCCCTCACAGCCATTGCAACAGTCACTGAAAGGCCTTGAGCGGGCTTACAAAAACTTCTTCCAGAAGCGGGCTGCTTTTCCCCGATTCAAAAAGCGGGGACAGAATGATGCATTCCGCTACCCGCAGGGCGTTAAGCTCGATCAGGAAAACAGCCGTATTTTTCTGCCGAAACT
>NZ_JBJQJA010000027.1:0-32797 GCF_046487665.1 Escherichia sp. WS1152
CATCAACATGCTGAGCAGAGAGGACTTTTACATGATAAAGCAAATGCGCCAGCAGGGCGCGTACATTGTCGATATTGCGACTCAGATTGGTTGCTCTGAACGAACGGTCAGACGTTACCTCAAATACCCTGAACCGCCAGCCAGAAAAACCCGCCACAAAATGGTTAAGCTGAAACCGTTTATGGATTACATCGACATGCGCCTGGCAGAGAATGTCTGGAATAGCGAGGTTATCTTCGCGGAGATTAAGGCAATGGGCTATACGGGCGGACGTTCCATGCTGCGTTACTACATCCAGCCCAAACGTAAAATGCGTCCGTCAAAAAGAACAGTTCGCTTCGAAACTCAGCCCGGATACCAGCTCCAGCACGACTGGGGCGAAGTTGAGGTGGAAGTTGCCGGGCAACGGTGCAAAGTTAACTTTGCGGTTAATACGCTGGGGTTCTCCCGCCGCTTTCATGTCTTCGCTGCCCCAAAACAGGATGCTGAGCATACCTACGAATCACTGGTTCGCGCCTTCCGCTACTTCGGTGGTTGTGTGAAAACGGTGCTGGTTGATAACCAGAAGGCTGCGGTGCTGAAGAATAACAACGGGAAAGTCGTGTTCAACTCCGGATTCCTGTTGCTGGCTGACCACTATAACTTCCTGCCACGGGCATGCCGTCCACGCAGGGCCAGAACAAAAGGTAAGGTTGAGCGGATGGTGAAATACCTCAAGGAGAACTTCTTCGTCCGGTACCGCAGGTTCGACAGCTTCACTCATGTCAATCAACAACTGGAGCAATGGATAGCCGATGTGGCTGACAAACGGGAGCTTCGTCAGTTCAAAGAAACGCCGGAACAGCGCTTCGCGCTGGAGCAGGAACATCTGCAGCCGTTACCCGATACGGACTTCGATACCAGTTACTTCGACATCCGCCATGTGTCCTGGGACAGCTATATCGAGGTTGGTGGTAATCGTTACAGCGTTCCCGAAGCGCTGTGTGGTCAGCCGGTATCGATACGAATATCGCTGGATGACGAGTTGCGGATCTACAGTAATGAGAAACTGGTGGCCTCACATCGCCTCTGTTCGGCATCGTCTGGCTGGCAGACAGTGCCGGAGCATCACGCCCCGCTCTGGCAGCAGGTCAGTCAGGTGGAACATCGGCCACTGAGTACCTATGAGGAGCTGTTGTGATGCATGAGCTGGAAGTCCTGCTGAGTCGCCTGAAAATGGAGCATCTGAGTTATCACGTTGAAAGCCTGCTGGAACAGGCAGCTAAAAAAGAGCTGAACTACCGGGAGTTCCTGTGCATGGCGCTACAGCAGGAATGGAACGGCAGGCATCAGCGGGGTATGGAGTCCAGGCTGAAGCAGGCTCGTCTGCCGTGGGTCAAAACGCTGGAGCAGTTCGACTTTACCTTCCAGCCGGGCATCGACCGTAAGGTTGTTCGGGAACTGGCTGGTCTGGCGTTCGTGGAGCGCAGCGAAAACGTGATCCTGCTGGGACCTCCTGGTGTAGGAAAAACGCATCTGGCCATAGCTCTTGGCGTGAAAGCGGTGGATGCGGGACATCGGGTACTGTTTATGCCACTGGACAGACTGATCGCGACACTGATGAAAGCGAAACAGGAAAACCGGCTGGAGCGTCAGCTACAGCAACTGAGTTATGCCCGGGTGTTGATCCTGGATGAAATAGGCTATCTGCCGATGAACAGAGAGGAAGCCAGCCTGTTCTTCCGGCTACTGAACCGTCGATATGAAAAAGCGAGCATCATACTGACGTCAAACAAAGGGTTCGCAGACTGGGGAGAAATGTTCGGAGATCACGTGCTGGCAACAGCGATCCTGGATCGGCTGCTACATCACTCAACCACGCTGAATATCAAAGGAGAGAGTTACCGGTTAAAAGAGAAACGTAAAGCTGGAGTGCTGACCAAAAACACAACGCCAATCAGTGATGATGAAATGGTGAAAAGCGGACAGCATCAGTAACGAAAGTATTTTAGCGGGCATGAAAATGGCAAATAACGGTCAAACATCGTGGCGTTGACATCGGGTATGGGCGCTGCTTCGCAGACAGGCCGAACTTGATGGTATGCCTGCGATCAATGCCAAACGTGTTTACCGGATCATGCGCCAGAATGCGCTGTTGCTTGAGCGAAAAACCGCTGTACCGCCATCGAAACGGGCACATACTGGCAAAGTGGCCGTGAAAGAAAGCAATCAACGATGGTGCTCTGACGGGTTCGAGTTCCGCTGTGATAACGGAGAAAAACTGCGAGTCACGTTCGCGCTGGACTGCTGTGACCGTGAGGCACTGCACTGGGCAGTCACTACGGGCGGCTTCGACAGTGAAACAGTACAGGACGTCATGCTGGGAGCGGTGGAACGCCGCTTCGGCAACGAGCTTCCGGCGTCTCCAGTAGAGTGGCTGACGGATAATGGTTCATGCTACCGGGCTAATGAAACACGGCAGTTTGCCCGGATATTAGGGCTTGAACCGAAGAACACGGCGGTGCGGAGTCCGGAGAGTAACGGCATAGCAGAGAGCTTCGTGAAAACGATAAAGCGTGACTACATCAGTATCATGCCTAAACCAGACGGGTTAACGGCAGCAAAGAACCTTGCAGAGGCGTTCGAGCATTATAACGAATGGCACCCGCATAGTGCACTGGGTTATCGCTCGCCACGGGAATATCTGCGGCAGCAGGCCAGTAATGGGTTAAGTGATAACAGGTGTCTGGAAATATAGGGGCAAATCCAAAAACATAGAACAACTCTTATTTGGTATTTATTTTTTTAGGCACTAGCAATTAAAAAAATGATAACTATAAGAATGATCACAAAATTAAACAACAATAAATGTTATAGTTTTCAATGTGTTAATAACCAACATTAACAATTTATGCTTTGTTCAACTCATTACATTTTCTTTAAGAATTTTCATGTTTAAAATAAAAAAAATTATCAAAGACGGGAGGTGTTTGGTTTATAGATTCAAAGAATTAACATGATGATAACATAGCGTAACTAATTCTTCCTCCTTTTTGTTTTAATTTAACATAAAGGATTTTAGAATTTTATAATCATTTGCACCATAATAATATCCATAAAATGGGGCAGCTTTAATTATAATAAACAATATAAACTCCGATTTTGTGCCAGCCCTCTAAAACAGGGCTTCTTTTAAGAAAATGATATGACAGATAATGAAAAAATAGACCTGATGATAAAAGAGATAAAATCTGTTATTTTAAAAAGGACAGGAGAAGATAGCAAGGTAAGTATTGTAGAGATTGATGGTTGCAGGCGTATAAATATTTTAATAGATAACATATCAAGTTATCTAATTAAATTTTCAGAGCATCAAAACAACCAACTCACATAATTATAAGATGTATTGTATAAATACTAATTGCACATATACAAAGATTGCAATAGAGCAGCTACTGCACGAAAAGTATTTTGATGACAGGTGTTATTGTCATAGCATTAAGATCTATGATTTAAGGTTTTTAAAAATAGAGGATGTTGCCTACAAGTTAATACAGTTATTTAAGGAGAGAAGAAAAGAAAATATAATATTTCTTTGTTCCGACAGGTTTATACACAGCAAAGAAAAACCAAGAAACATCTTTTTTCTGGATACAAAAGATAGCATACGCAACTGGAGTAGACATCTAAAAAAACTTCGTTATTGTAACAGTAACGTGCTTATATGCTTTTTATTTTTATGTGGCCTCTACCACATATCTGTATTTACAGGAAAAAAACAAGTGATTATTGCCTGTATAAAAAAAGGATTTTCTTTTTCTGAAATGATGAATTTTCTTAACATTAATGCGAGAACATTAGTTAATTATCTTGGGGGGCTTACAACTTATTTTATTCTTCCATATAGTGATTCTTTATATAAATATATTAGTGATAATATTATAGCATCATCTACCGAAGAGTATCATATTCTTTTGACAAATCAAAGGAGATATTATGTTTAATAGGCGCGTCTTATTTATATCTGTTTTTTCCTGTGCTGTGTTCATGTTATCAGGTTGTTCATCTAATAGATTTGCCTCCAGGGATGCAAATGCTACGTATGTTAATACACAGCTAAAAATAATACCTCGTTCCCAGGAGAAAATACAAGCTCAATCACAATGCTCAAGGAGTTTTTCTCTACTGCAAAAATTAAACACGGACAAGTTTAGTATGTACAGAAACCAGTTCGATGAGATAAATGATGCATACTATTTTTATAAAAGAAATGTTGATTTAATGAATAAAGACTCTAAAGAGTTAATGGCAAGCGTTCTTGATTCTAAACTTGATATGGTATGTGTACGAGTCGATAACGCCTCATTTGTAGGCATTTATGGGAAAATGAAAAAAGTTATGGACTTATAAACAGGAATGAGGGCTTACTGCCCTCATTATCAATTTATGTTATTTTGGATCGCATCACTGTGTTGGTTTTCTTTAATTGTGTTATGGGGGACTGGATTTTATTCATTGCTCTTTTACATCATTTCTGCATTGCTGATAATCATTTTATATATTTTATATTTTATTGGAGAGAATATGTTTTCTAAAGGGAAAACAAAGGAAAGTGAGTCGACCACAACAATTATCTCAAAAAATACTTCGTTTGTTGGCGATATTAGTTCTGATGAAAAAATAATAATTCACGGAAAAATTAATGGTAATATAAACACTGACAATGGTGTGGTATTTATTGATAAAGGAGGAGTTGTTAATGGTAGGGTTTTATGTGAAAAAATGATTTTAAATGGTGAATTGTATGGTGAATGCTGTTGCTCTACGTTAGTTGTTTATGAAAATGGTTTTTTACAAGGAGAAGTTAGTTATCGATTTCTGGAGATTCGCAATGGCGGATGTATTACAGGGGTTGTAAACAAGGTGACTGACGAAGTGCAAAACAATGTATCTGAGTTAGTAAAAGCGAGAGAAAGTTAAAAACATGAAATTCGAGAATGTAATCTTACTCCTTGTTATTGTCATTATGTTTTATTTTGTAATAACAAATTTAATTGAAGCGAATGATTACTACAAAGAAATACATGTATATTCCGATATATATAAATGATTGCATTTAATATAATGATTACGTGTGGATAATGTGATGATATTTCGATATTTAATCGTTATTATTTTAAGCGTATACATAACAGGGTGTACGAATAATAATTTAAAGAAAGAAGATATCCCCGAAGATATGTTCGCAATAATTTATGGTTCAGATAGCATAAAAAAATATGAACGCGGTCAAATGGAGCTTACAAGAAATATAAACAGCGGATGTATTGAAGCCTTGGTTTTTTTGAGTGAAGAGGACCCCGAGACGTATAGCGATTATATAAATGATTATCATAAAATTGCAGAGGGGTATCGTTTTCTTGATGAAAACAGAAAATTCATGAATAAAGATTCAATTGAATTATTGGTAAGGGGGTTAAATGTTAAAAAGGATGTCCTCTGCTCAAGAGTAAAGTTTGAAAGCTTTCAGTACCTTAAAAACAAGTTCCAACAATAGAAAAAACCAAATACTAAGGTAATGCAATTCAGTTATTGCAGAAAATATACTCTATCTATCATCCTCATCTTTGATGAGGATGATTAATATATTTCATGAGACTCTTTATGAATACTATAAAAATAAACCTAAACTTAATTGATTATGATTCCATTGTAAATATTGAACTTCCCTGCCTTCTATCTGAAATAGAGGTAGAGTTATTATCTCAATTGCTGAAAGGGTATTCAGTGAATGATATTTCCAAGCGAAGAAACAGAAGTATCAAAACAGTTTCGTGCCAAAAAATGAAATTATATAAAAAACTTAACGTAAAAAGCGATCTGACTTTATGGCGAGATGTTTTTTTAAGATTTAAAGTCCACCTACAACCTAAAAATATCATCTGTGATAATTTTAATAGTTCTGCTTTACCAGTTTTTTCATCTAAAGGGGAGAGTATGGCGCACTACAACATATATTACCAACCAATCTATAACGCAAAAAATGGGAATATTGCTGGATGTGATGTTACTATTGCGTTAAAAAATTCAGATAGTAGTGCTTTTGCACTAGATTCTGACATAATTAATTATAAACCCAATGATAACAAAGTGTCTTATTTGTTTGGATATATCAATAAACTATTCTCACCGATCAAAAATAATCTTCCACATGGTTTTTTCATTACTATAAATATTAATCCTGAAGATATTCTCACCTGTGATATCGAAAGGGAGTGTTTACATTTTATTAAAGTTTTTGGGAAGGAACGGATAAGGCTGGTCTTACAGTTTTCAACTAAAGAAGAACTTTACATAATAAGAAGGTATCAGTCTTCTTTAAGACGTATCAGAAATAATAATGTTTATTTATCACTTAATGATTTCGGTATGGGATATGCTGAGCTTTCACACTTGCAAAACATACCTTTCTCCTATGTAAACTTACATAAAACAATGTTCCATGATATAGAAAGCAATAGTTTGACAGATATAATAGCAACTACAATTATTGATTTATCAAAACAACTGCATATAGATGTTATTGCTGATGGTATAGAAACGAAGAAACAGGCAGGTTATATGATTGAAAGAGGAGTTAAATATTTAAAAGGCATTGCATTATCATCACCGCTACCTGCAGATGCATTTGTACGAAAGTTGCTAGCTTCATTAAAACAAGTCTAAAACTCAGAACCACCCATATAGCGGGTGGTTCTGATTAATTTAATATTATTAATATTACCTAGAAAATATTATACTTTATTCATCTGATATTAATTTTCTCAAAATTGATATCAGCGAAAGTAAGAGTTATCAAGTGCGCAAAAAATGTCCGATTTGTTAAATAACAGATGGATTAAGTATTTATTTAGATAAATAAGATAAAAAAACCTCCTTTGAATACAAAGGAGGTGAAAAATAAGGCTTACTTCAAGTCACCCCCATTATCAATGGAAGTTTCTTATTTATACATGTTCTTAATGTTAAATGTGATGTGTAAACTCCTAAATTTGAGTCTGTTGCCCATTTTAGGGTAAATTTCTTTGTTCAAAAGTGACTGTCATGGCTGTCACCAAACTTGATAATAAAGCGGTATTGTCCATTTCTGTGATACGACCAAGATTATCAAATCCCCCTTTTTTTACGGCCTCGCTCGTCGGGAACACCTTATGTTTCTTGGATGTTTGATCACATTGTTCAACCGACTCAAGCCGTTCGTTGTGTATATGACGTTACGGATCTCTGCTGGGTAATCTCAGAACATCCTGTGCGACTGCTAGCCCCGGCTCACTTGCTCGGAATAAGGGACCGTAACTATCTTTTTTCGGAGCTAGGTTGAAAAAAGAATGTAGTGGATCACAAAATCAGGACACCGGGATAACCTGTTTCCACTTTTCTTCATGTAAGCAAGGCGGTAAACCACCGTTGTTCGTGTGAGGTCGATAAACGTTGTAATAACCATTAATCCACTGGTTTATATCGCGTACCACATGGCTAAAATCACCATAACCACCTTTCGGAAGCCATTCACTTTTAAGGCTGC
Source organism: Escherichia sp. WS1152 (assembly GCF_046487665.1). NCBI lineage: Bacteria > Pseudomonadati > Pseudomonadota > Gammaproteobacteria > Enterobacterales > Enterobacteriaceae > Escherichia > Escherichia sp. WS1152. Next base: position 7,565 of record NZ_JBJQJA010000027.1, read on the forward strand.
GAAAGACACTTTCCATCGGCGAATTATCCAGGCAATTCCCTCTGCGACTCATACTTTGCATTACCCCATAACGGCAGAGTAACTTTCTGTATTTATTACTTTTATACTGAACACCTTGATCTGAATGAAGCAGCATGCGGCCATCATCGGTCGTATTTCCAGTGCATTACGCAAAGCCCTACAAACCAACTCAGCATCAGCGGTTAATGAGAGGGCTGAACCGATAATCCGCCGTGAATATAAATCAACACGAGCGCGAGATAACACCATTTGTCCTGCAGGCGAATAAAACTGATGTCGCCGCACCAGACGCGGTTTGATGCGGCGGGGTTAAATTGCCGGTTCAGTATATTTGGCAATGGCGGACTTTTGTCTTCGTTTACCCGGTAGTGTCAGCGCCAGTGATATAAGACGGTAACGGTCAAACATCGTGGCGTTGACATCTTTGGTGGTGTGCCGCGCGAAGTGTTGTATGACAATATGAAAACTGTGGTTCTGCAACGTGACGCATATCAGACCGGTCAGCACCGGTTCCATCCTTCGCTGTGGCAGTTCGGCAAGGAGATGGGCTTCTCTCCCCGACTGTGTCGCCCCTTCAGGGCACAGACTAAAGGTAAGGTGGAACGGATGGTGCAGTACACCCGTAACAGTTTTTACATCCCACTAATGACTCGCCTGCGCCCGATGGGGATCACTGTCGATGTTGAAACAGCCAACCGCCACGGTCTGCGCTGGCTGCACGATGTCGCTAACCAACGAAAGCATGAAACAATCCAGGCCCGTCCCTGCGATCGCTGGCTCGAAGAGCAGCAGTCCATGCTGGCACTGCCTCCGGAGAAAAAAGAGTATGACGTGCATCTTGATGAAAATCTGGTGAACTTCGACAAACACCCCCTGCATCATCCACTCTCCATCTACGACTCATTCTGCAGAGGAGTGGCGTGATGATGGAACTGCAACATCAACGACTGATGGCGCTCGCCGGGCAGTTGCAACTGGAAAGCCTTATAAGCGCAGCGCCTGCGCTGTCACAACAGGCAGTAGACCAGGAATGGAGTTATATGGACTTCCTGGAGCATCTGCTTCATGAAGAAAAACTGGCACGTCATCAACGTAAACAGGCGATGTATACCCGAATGGCAGCCTTCCCGGCGGTGAAAACGTTCGAAGAGTATGACTTCACATTCGCCACCGGAGCACCGCAGAAGCAACTCCAGTCGTTACGCTCACTCAGCTTCATAGAACGTAATGAAAATATCGTATTACTGGGGCCATCAGGTGTGGGGAAAACCCATCTGGCAATAGCGATGGGCTATGAAGCAGTCCGTGCAGGTATCAAAGTTCGCTTCACAACAGCAGCAGATCTGTTACTTCAGTTATCTACGGCACAACGTCAGGGCCGTTATAAAACGACGCTTCAGCGTGGAGTAATGGCCCCCCGCCTGCTCATCATTGATGAAATAGGCTATCTGCCGTTCGGGCAGTGGGATCAAACGTTCGCCAGTGATGCAGCACTGACCTCAGCGATGCTAGACCGTATCTTACACCACTCACATGTCGTTCAAATCAAAGGAGAAAGCTATCGACTCAGACAGAAACGAAAGGCCGGGGTTATAGCAGAAGCTAATCCTGAGTAAAACGGTGGATCAATATTGGGCCGTTGGTGGAGATATAAGTGGATCACTTTTCATCCGTTGTTGACAACAGGGGCCGAATCGATAACCGTTGACTGTTCGGGGAAGCCCTTATAGTACAATAAATTCGATATCCAAGCTGACCTCAAAAGCTTTATTCCGTTTTACTGACATCCAACCATTCAGCAGCAGTAATGGAAGCAAGGCAAGAGCATTTATTCTCAGGATAATTGTTTCAGCATCGCAATAGCATCAGACTCAGGCATCAAAAACTGCACCCGGTGCCGTGCAGCCACATCCAGTGCAAACACCTTCGTGTAGACCTCCGTTGAGCTGATGGACTTATGCCCCATCAGACTCTGCAGAACCTTCAGCGGTATACCGGCATACAGCATGTGCATCGCATAGGAATGGCGGAACGTATGTGGTGTGACCGGAACAGAGAACGTCACACCGTCAGCAGCAGCGGCGGCAACCGCCTGCCCAATCCAGGTCCTGACCGTTCTGTCCGTCACTTCCCAGATCCGCGCTTTCTCTGTCCTGCCTGTTCGTTTATTACGCCGTTCCATGGGGATTTTCAGTGTTGCCACCATCGTCTGCAGCTGGCTGACGTACCAGGAGTCAGAGAGCGGAACCAGCCGGTGAGTCTGCTGCCCGGCTGGCGTTCTTCCTGCCGTCCTGGCTGCTTTTTCTGTCCGCTGCTTCAGAGTGGCCAGCTGCACAAACGGATACGGAGGCGCGAGCGAAAAATCCCCCCGCGTCAGCGCCAGTGCTTCATTAATGCGCGCACCGGTGTTCCACAGTGTGGCCAGCAGCATCTTGCGGCGCAGATCCGGGACGTAATGGAGCAGGGCACTCACTTCAAGGGCGAGCAGGTATTTTGGCAGTTCATCATGAACCATCGACATCTGGCGGAGTGCCAGCGCAGCCGGATAATCAATGGCAACAGGCAGCGATGCAGGCTGTCCGGCAGAATACACTGCCGGTACCATGACTGCAGACTGGCTGTGTATAACGGAGCCTGACATTTATATTCCCCAGAACATCAGGTTAATGGCGTTTTTGATGTCATTTTCGCGGTGGCTGAGATCGGCCACTTCTTCCCCGATAACGGAGACCGGCACACTGGCCATATCGGTGGTCATCATGCGCCAGCTTTCATCCCCGACATGCACCACCGGGTAAAGCTCACGGGAGACTTTATCTGACAGCAGGCGGGCGCTGGCCAGGGGGATCACCATCCGTCGCCCGGGCGTGTCAATAATGTCACTCTGGACATCCACAAACAGACGATAACGACTCTCTCTTTTATAGGTGTAAACCTTAAACTGCATTTCACCAGTCCCTGTTCTCGTCGGCAAAAGAGCCGTTCATTTCAATAAACCGGGCGACCTCAGCCATCCCTTCCTGATTTTCCGCTTTCCAGCGTTCGGCACGCAGACGACGGGCTTCATTCTGCATGGTGGTGCTTACCAGACCGGAGATATTGACATCATATGCCTTGAGCAACTGATAGCTGTCACTGTCGACGGTGACTGTAATGCGCTGCTTCATAATGCACCTCATCCTACATACTCTCTATACACAATTAAGTATACACCAGTATTACGCTATAGCATGCCTCAGGCAATGGAATATTGTTATCAGGCTATTATTAACACTCACATCAATAACCAACACAAAAAGTAACCATGGCAGTAATAACCAGCAATGTAGTAACCATGCTAAATTACAGAATAACTGTTTTTTCATGATCCGATTTTTATAGGATTCAGGAATTTCAGAAAGTTGATCACGATCAGTGAATAAGCGAAGTGATCTTTTCTGCCGCTGATGACTGGCTCGCGAACACGGGAATAAACACAACATACAGTGTTATGTCAGCGGGCATGAACACAACATCCTGTGAAATCTGGCCAACGGACGGCAGCGAAGGATCTGCGGATCCGGAACCAGGAGTTTTCGGATCTCTGCGAGAAGTGAAAGAAACTAATACAAATAAAGCAATAATTACCAATTATTATTGCTTTTATTTCAACATTGCATGATAGGCAACAATCATCACACTCTGTTGCTGCAATCAGCACACCGGAAAGAAAGCCCACCTCTCATGCGTAACCGTTACATGTGCTTCGGGTTCAGATCAAATATTGATTAACCCTTGACGGAAATAAAATGAAGCCGGAACGAAATCGCCTTAATATGAATAAAATTATTCAAAGCCTTCGGGCATTTATCAGCAACTGAATAAAGGTATCAAGGAATGTATCCTGTATTTGAGAATGGCTCCTGCTGGGTCAAGGTAGATTTTCATCTTCATACCCGTGCAGATAAAGAATTTCGCTATGCCGGTGAATCCGACAGATATATTCGCGACTACGTCAGTGCCCTGAAAGCGGCTGAAGTGGGCGTCGGCGTGATCACCAATCACAATAAATTCGATCCCGGTGAGTTTAAGGCACTGCGCAAAGCTGCGCGCCATGAAGGCATAGAACTGCTTCCCGGCGTGGAGCTATCCGTTAATGATGGCCAAGCCGGTGTACACACACTAGTAGTGTTTGCTGATGAATGGTTTATCAATCCGCAGCAGACAAACCATATTGAAAGTTTCCTGACTTCCACGTTTGCGGGCATTGATAATTTTGAGAACGAAAATGCCCGTTCAACAGAAAATATAACACAGACTATCCAGCGCCTTGACCGGTACGAACGGGATTACTTTATTGTGTTTGCCCACGTGGAGGCCCCTAACGGATTATGGGGCGGGCTGAGCCCTGGCAGGATCAGAGAGCTTTTTGATAACGAGCTTATCCGCCGGCGCGTAACGGGATTTCAGAAGGTGATGACCCACGACCTGCGGGTCAAAATTAAGGACGTGCTCGGTGAACGCTACCCTGCCGAAGTCCAGGGATGCGATGCCAAAACGCTGGATCACATTGGTGCCAGAAAGGTCGCCAGCTATCTGAAACTGGGGGATTACAGTTTTGAGGCTGTCCGCTTTGCGCTACAGGATTTCCCGCACCGCGTCAGCAGGGAGAAACCAGCACTGAGGCACAGCCATATCCGCCAGATAGCATTCGAGGGAGCCGGTTCGCTTGGCGGAACAGTAGTGAAATTATCTCCGGAGCTGAACACCCTGATAGGAATCCGCGGCAGCGGCAAATCCTCCATCCTTGAAGGGCTCCGGTATGCCCTGGACATTCCGTTTGGCGAGAAGGCTTCTGACCGCGATTACAAAGAAAATCTGGTCAGTAATTTACTCAAAAGCGGGGGGAAGATTACCGTTGAGGCCGTATGCCGTCACGGGCGGACCTATCAGATAGTCCGTATCTTCGGTCAGGAGCCGCAGATCATTTTTGACGGACAGATCCAGCACGGGGTGACGCTGAGGGAAACGGTGCTGCACAAGCCGGTGTATTTTGGCCAGAAAGATCTGTCCAATACCGGGGCCGGATTTGAACACGACCTGATTGAAAAACTGGTTGGAGAACGCCTGGCTGCCGTGCGAAACAAAATCCGCCAGCAGGAAGAGGTCGTCCTTGACAAGTTACGCGAGTATCGTCGTCTGAAAACATCAGGAGAAACACTCGGTGAATGGCAGGCGAAAGAGAAGGATGCGCAGTTCCGCCTGCGCTTTTATGCCCAGCACGGTATGGAAGAAAAACTGGCGCGTCAGACCACCTTCGGACGGGATGAGCGCTACCTCAGCAGTACTACTGCACGAGCAACTCGGGCGCTGGACAGTATGCAGGACGTGATCAGGGAAACACTCGATGAGCTGAAGCAGGATCAAAAACATGAGTCCCCCCATAACCAAGCGGATATTGATGATTATCGTGAGGGATATGACCGCTTTACCGCTCATCTCAGCTCCCTGAGCACGATTGTGGACGGCGCCCGCCAGCTTCTCACAGAACTCGATACAAAGCAGCAGGCTTTTCTGGAGAAAAAGCTGGCGCTGACGGAAGAATTTGCCGAAATAGAGCGTGGCCTAGCTGAAGAGCTACGGCAGGCAGGCGTGGAAAAAGCCGATCCGGCTGACTTTCTGAAACTGAAGGCCGGGCTGGAACTTGCGCAACAGAAAATTGCCGAGCTGACCCGGGCTGAAAGCAGTCAGGCGTTACTGGAGAAAAATCTGACAGAAGCGCTGAACCGATTGCATGAACTGTGGGTGGAAGAGTATCAGGAAATTGAAGCCGTGCTGACCGGCATCAGCCAGGCCGATTCGCCTCTGAAGATCGTGCCATCCTTTGCAAACGACAAAAAAGCCATGCAGGCCGTTCTGAAAGAGGCCTTCACCGGCAGCCGGCTGCGGGAAAGTACTTACCAGACCGTGGCTGACAGCTTCAGAGATTTTGGCGAGCTCTGGCTGAACAGGGATAAACTGCCGGGGATTATCAGCGGTTCTGCAGAGACATTCAGCGTGTATCTGGAACAGCAGATAGAATCGCTGATTGTCTGGCAGATCCCGAATACCTACACCATTGAATTCCGGGGCAAGCCCCTGGAACAACATTCGCTGGGTCAGCGCGCCTCCGCTTTAATGCTGTTTGTTCTGAATCAGCAGGATAATGATGTGGTGATCATCGATCAGCCCGAAGATGACCTGGACAATCAGACTATTTATGACGACGTGATTAAAATCATCCGGACAATGAAACCCCGTACCCAGTTTATCTTTGCCACTCATAATGCCAACATACCGGTGCTGGGAGATGCAGAGAATGTCTGTACCTGTAAATATGCGGGCGGAAAGATCCAGACATCCGCTGGCGGTGTGGATGCCCCGCCAGTACAACAACATATCATTTCTGTGATGGAGGGCGGGCGGGAGGCCTTTGAGCGGCGCAGGGAAGTTTACGGCTCATGGCTCAGTAAAACCTGATTTCCTCAGGCATGTAGAACATGCAGAAAAAGCCGCTTTGCGGCTTTTTCAATTTTCCGATTATTACTTTTTTCGGATCTCAGGAGAGGGGAAGAAGGATTTGTGCTGATAATGCAATACTAATGATATATTTTTAACTTAATTGCATTATTGCTTATTTGTCATTAATAACTGAAATACATTGAATAATTATCAATGAAAGAACGAGGCTCATATTTCCCATGTAAATTATATGCCCTTGTAGAGAGCGAGACGGTAGTGAACTTGCGGTACTAAGAATAAACTGTACCGACTCTTCCTGGGCACTGGAATGTTCAGATGTACGACAGAGCCCTGCGCCTTTTGTAATAAATAATTAAAGGACTGAACATGGCGACCACAGTAATAGCTGCCTTTAACGAATTTATGAAAGATACCGTGAATCTCAAAAAGGCAGATACCGATGACGCGCGTGCAAGTCGCGACTGGCTTATCGGTAAGATGAATGATTTTGAGAAGGACGATAAATTTCCGGTGAGTTTCCCAGCGATCCATATTGCCTTTGGCTCCTTTGCCAGAAGAACCAAAATCCGTCCGCTTGATGATATCGATCTGATGTTTGGCTTAACCGGGCAAGGTGCCACCTATACCATCCTGAGTGACCGGATAACTGTAACCTCCTCCGGAGAGGGGTCACGTCTGCACAGTTACCGCCATTCCGGAGCTGACACCGTCTGCTCCGTCAGAATTCTGAATGCCTTTAAAAACCGCCTGCAGGACATTGCCCAGTACGCCCAAGCTGATATCAGGCGTAACCAGGAAGCTGTCACGCTGAAACTGGTCAGCAAGGACTGGAATTTTGACATCGTCCCCTGCTTTATTACCAGCGAAGATGCCTTTGGACGGACTTACTACCTGATCCCCGATGGCAACGGCCACTGGAAGTTTACCGACCCCCGTAAAGACAGGGACAGAGTCACTACTATCAATGTGCAGAATAACGGCAATGTGCTCAATGTCATCAGAGCAGTCAAATACTGGCAGCGGCGACCGACGATGCCATCCATGAGTTCCTACCTGCTGGAAACGCTGATTCTGGACTATTACGCTGGCAGGACATCCTGCTCATCGTTTGTTGACATGGAGCTGGAAGCTCTTTTCCGCCACCTTGGTCAATCCGTGCGGTACTCTGTCAACGATCCCAAAGGCATACAGGGTGATATCAACTCACTTTCAGCCGAGGCACGTAAGGCGATATCGGACAGATGTTATCTCGATGCGCAAAAGGTATCGGAGGCGAGATGGTTTGAAAATAATAAAGAGTATGAAAAATCCATCAATAAATGGCGCGATGTGTTCGGGCCGTTCTTTCCTGTTTACGGGTGAACCATGAATGCCATTTACACAAACCAGTCGACCAGAGAAAACATGGATTTACTGTATGCGCAGGCCCGTGTCTACGACAGGGTAAAAAACTGGAACAGACTGAATTTTCTCTTCAGCATCATCGTACCGCTCCTGCTTTCTTTCGTTACCGTATACAACCGGAGCCGGGAATTTGTCGATTCAGAGTTGTTGTCTTCGCTGTTGGGGTTATATGGACTCCTGGTGCTTACCTTTAACATTGTTATCAGTGGACACATCTCGGCTCTGCGCAGGAAGGCAGCCTCAATCCAGGAAATGTACGACTGCCGGGTACTTGGCATCCGGCGTAATGAACTGAAGGTGGAGGAGATCCCACGGGATGACATCATCCGGGAAGCTGCATATTTTAGAGACAGCCCGGAAAAAGCACGAAAGCGATTTGGCGAAGAGGGGTGGTACGTCAGTAAGGTGTATGACGCGCCGCAGGCCGTAATGGCGCTCCTTTGCCACGGAAAAAATCTCGGCTGGGACAAATCGCTCAGGGAGGTTCTGCACGTATTTTATCTTTCCGCTTTTATTGTCTCGCCTGTCGCGATGCTTGTTTACGGCATCGTCATGAAATCCGGGCTGAATGAGATCCTCTTCTATGTGGTGTTCACACTGCCGGTCATCCGCTATTTCTTGCTTCAGTTTCTGGATAATCGCAGCAGTATGAAAAGAAGCGAGAAGCTGAAAAAGTACGTTGAGAAGGAATTATCCGGCATAAGGGTGTCCGGAAGGGCAGAAGAAGAGCAACTGGCTTATACGCTCCGGAATATCCAGGATGAGATGTTTACCTACCGGGCCTCATGTCCGCCCGTTCCCAACGGTATTCAGCTGATAATGAAGCCCAAAAATGAACGAATTTATGTTGATTACTTTGAAACAAATCTGAAGGAGCTGCACCTTCAGAAGTAATCCCTCCTTAGCTCCGGTGTAGGATTTACGTATGCCGGAGCACATCCGATAAACAATTCTGGTTGCCTGAGTGTCAGCGTAAACCCATAGTCACCTTCGCCTCAGACGGTTAGTTACACAGTATTGCAAACAACATTTCAGCTCCTTTAAAATTAAAAGGACAACTCTTGATGCTCTCATGACTACGTCGCACTGCATTTATAAACCAGTAGCCATCATTCTGTCCGGGTGAGCACGCTTGCCATGACAGTTCTCCTAAAATTACATCGTAATCGTTTTCTAAAGTGTATGAGATCGCGCCGTTATCATTAACTCTGGGTTTAAAATGAAGGCGTCTTTTTTTCTTTTGTTCGCACGTACGTACTATTGAAAAAGCTGGCAGAGGAAATGGAAAAGAGTCCCCTTCTGATGTCCTACAACACAGATCATGATCACCAGTAAAAATAATGCCAAAGCCTATAGATTCATATTTCTTCAGGGCATCAGTAATCTCTTTAAAAAGCAGGTTCTGACGATGCTGAAGCTCATTTTTGCGACGCTCACACCGTATATTCAACTGAACGCAGTAGTCCAGTTGAGCCCTTATACCGAAAAGAATCAAATCCACATCTGTATCTGCCATAATTATTCTTCTCCTATCTGAAAAGACCACCTTTCAATCAGACTATGATTCTCGATAAAACGCCTGAGTGCCGTAGTCCGTTACATCTACAGTTTTTGATCTACGTTAACAACATTCTCCGGCCAGGAGAAGCAAGACGTTAGGCTCAGCGGAGGGCTGAATCAGCCAGCTACAGGAGGCGAATAACTCGCCCAGAGCGTCCACATTTCCCGTTATCGGAGAACGCCCTGTCGAGTGCTGATTTAGGGATATACACCGCACAGGTGTTCTAGTTGGTGTTCAGCCGAGTTGCTGACGTCCTTCCTCAACCTGGTCATGGAACCAGGTATTATGCTGCCGTTCAACGGTTTGCCGCATTTACGGATGCAAAGCAAAACAGGCTTGCTGTGGTCGAGATCCTACTTTGCCGAAAACCGGATCTGCGGAGAAGATAAGACTAATTGTTGCGGGTTAAGCACAAAAACCAGTTAATTGTTGTGATGAGGAGATTATTGCTTAGTAAGCAAAACTAATGGAATGGTGGTGCCAATATCGCAACAAAAGGTCTGAGAAAACTTTTTTTCATTTTTTTGGAAGGCGGTCTTAAAGGCCGCGTCGGATTTCCTAAATACAGTTTTACATAAGGAACATCGTATGACTGTATTTCTCATCCTCACCGCCATCGCATATGGCATCTTTCAAACCGGCTGCATCATTCAGTTAGTAGTGAAGGGGTATCAGGGCTGGACATTATTCTGGAAAAACTATGACCGTCTCCCCCATATTTACCGTTCTCACTGGCGATATCAGAGACGCTTCATTTTCAGACGCATCTGGAAACGTATCTTCAGCCATTGATAATCTTATCGAGCGGCATCCCCAGTCCGGCCAGCCAGCACCAGGTCGTGTACACCATACTGGCCTAGCCTGATTTTCACTTCCGGATTGTCCGCTCGTTCACAGCCAGCCGGTTGGCCAGCTGGCTGTCAGTAAGGGAGATAAGTCCCCTGACCAGCTGGATTTCGTCGACTGTGGGCTTCTGCCAGTCTTCTCCGCTGACCAGCGTATAGCCATTAAATTTTTTGGCCTCGATAAGATCGCTGAAATACCCTTCGGCATCCGCATTCATAATTCATCCTCCTGAGCAGATTGCCACAGCACAGGGTTTTCCGGCGTATAATAATAGCCATGATCCAAATCCTGCTTATCCAGATATTCATTAAGCTTGCTTAGCTCATAGGCTGAATAAAAAGTACTGGAAGAGCCAACATTATACATATCGATTGTTGTCATTACATTGTCAATGTAATCAAACGAGACCTTGAAAAAGTTTAGGCTCCGATCTTGGCTGCATTTTAGCCGCTCGGGACGAGGAGAAAAAACGTCTATTCGCGGATTGAAATATGATGCAACGCCAGTAATAAAGCTGAGAGTAAAGTTATGGGATAAAGGAAGATAAATTCTGTTTTCATCTTTATAAAGACAAAAGATATTGGGTGCTATTGCGAATGCCGGTCTGGGTTCAGTGCTGTCGAAATCATGACCTGTATGAATAACCTCAATGGTATGGATACCAGCAAAAATCTTGTTTCTTAATATATTGATTTTGTCATATAGAGTTGGTTTATTCAGAATTGATAAAAGTCCAAACAAAACAAACAGCGCTCTGCTTTTATCTTCTTCGGAAGAAACTGAATTAGCAACGCGCAAAATTTTGAGATAGAAATGATCGTCCATTAACTCAGGATTTGTGTGAGGCAACTGATTTATCGAATGGATGTATTCTGATAAGTGATCCTGTATATCTGCATGGAACTGTTCAAGCATTTCATGCTTGTACGGATTTTTATTTTGTGGATTGTGCAGATTGAGCATTAACTGCATCACCGCAAAACTGGCGAGTTTCTCTACCGGAAAATCTTCCGGCTGCGTGTGACGAAGGCGTGAGAAATTGTGCTCATGAATGATATCGTTCACGATCCCGGCGGTCAGGCGTTCGTAGACACCCAGTTCGTCTTCAATATCGAAAGGCTGCCCTGTCTCAGCATCAATAAGGCGAAAGCAGTTTTTCGATACTGCCACACTGGATATTGGCAGAGGTTGCGTGTGAAGAACATTTTCTTTATCAGGCGTCATATACACGGTGTGACACCATACTCGCTGCTTTTCTTTTGCAGACAGGGCTGTGTCATCGCTGCGAAAGTTGCGTAACACCCACTGTGAAAGTACATGCTGATTTTTTGTGTAGTCCATAACATTTCTCTCTGATTAAACAGGTATACCGCATCAGAAGTCGAATTCTGTTGCCTCATCGTGACCTGCAAGTCTGACGGGTTCGGGAACATGTTTACGGCGAACGATTTTTTCCGGATAGCTGAGGAAATGCTTTTCAAAAACCCGGATAAGAGCGTCATTCCAAGTCGCCTTTATTCTTATCCGGACCTCATGCGGCTCTATGACGGTTATATTATAACGCAGGTTAGTTGAGTTATTTTCTTGAAACTTACGAAGAGACTCTCTGGAATCATCGCCGAGTTTACCAGTAGTCCATAACTCAACATTAATTTCAGCATTGGGGTATTCCCTTTTGGCATAATCGAAGAATACCGGCACCTGTTTACCAATCCATCTTTTCACATCTTCATGTTTCACTGTCGAATAGGGCTTATAACCCTTGCATTCAATAAAGGTGATTTTTGCATTTCCCTGTCGGCTCAGGACATCGCATTCTGCAGTCCCCTTCCTCTCTGACTTACATATTTTACCAACCTCAACATCATTACTGTTTATGCGCACGGTCTCAGCGACAATATATTCAAATAAATCCCCCTGAAGCTGACTGGTTACTCCGGCAATACTCTCAAGCTTGGACATGATGTCATCTATTGCGGCTATATTATCTCTTAAGCTGAGCGTTATTGAACCAACCAGATCCCGTAACTGAAAGAGTGCATCAGCAAAGTCTTTTCCGAACAGATTCTCCGGTGTCGCGGGTATTATCCCGGCACGCTTCATTTCCAGAAAAGCTTCTTCGCTGTATTCGTCGGCAACAAACATAAACAGGCATCTTGGGCTGTTCCTGAGGCTGTTTATTGAACGACATTTTGTAATAAAGGGCTGGAGGTGCACAAGACTGAGCTTACAGCCCAGAAGCATATCGCAGACAAAGAAACCAGGCCGAATTTCCCCTGACAGGGAGAACTGCAGAAGAGGATTAAGATAGGATGCAGCAGTGACGTCAAAATCAAAATTTGCCACACAGGGCGCCTGATCTGAATCGAGTTCTTCCCGTGTGCGCAGCGTGTCGTAACTGATGATACCGTTATGTCGGACCCACTGACTCAGGGATTTCATCAGAACGGACTCTGTAAGCAGCCTGGCTTTGAGGGGATGGAGCGCGCGCTGATACCCGTTATCATTTTTTTCTGTCAGGGCCACGCACTCCCCCAGACCGGGTAACGTAACGAACCTGACCATCTTGTACTGAAGCAGACCGTCCAGAACTGACTTCCATGATAATCTGTTTTTCATTGCTACTGGTGAACCGCAGGCAGAAGGAAAATGCCTGACCGGCAGGATCCCCCCGCGAGCCCGGAGGCAACTCAGGGCAAGACCGTAGGCCGACCCGGTATCAAGGAGGGCTGTATTGAGACTGGACCAGAAGCGCCCGCTACCATACTGCTGCTTCAGATAAATAAATCGTTCGCGCTTGGGGAAAAGCTTGTCAACACAGTGGATCTGCCCTGCAGAAGCCGCCCGGGAAATCTGTTTGCGCGCGGTATCACGATTAACTCCCTGGGTTTTCTGCATTTCCTCTACAAGTACAGAGCTAAGGCAAGGACCGGTTTTGCGTAACGAAGTAACTATAAGTGATGTCATCTTTTGCTCGCTTGTCACACTGCGTATTTAATAATAACAATACATTTGAGCTGCTAAACAACAAAGCCTGTGTTTTAGTTAAATAATTACAGTAATTTAAAAGACATATATAAGGCTGTTTAGATTATCTGTCACAAACCAGTGTTTCCTGAAGGAAACACTGGTACTTACAAACGTAGTATGGATGACAGGTACAACCTAAAAGATTCAGCCATCAAGCTCATGCAACTTCGTGAATTCAACGTTCACAATTTCATCGAGACAAACAGATATACCATGTCGATCAATACCGAACACTGCACCGCTATCCGGCGGCAATTTTCTAACGGACGTGTATGCGTAACTTAGCGCGGCTTCAAATGCACCTTTTTCATACTCAATATCTGCCCTGAAACAGACTATGCAGGGTTTCAGTACCTTAAGATAATGTTCTGTAAGATCCTGCCCATACTTTTTCTGGTAAGCATTGCAGACATCTTCTACCAGCTCCGGTAGCCGCAGATAATCGTGCTGCCAGAGTTTGCGGGCATGAAAATGAACCTCCTGTACAAGGTACCCGTATGGCCCCCAGTGCATTTCGTTTCTGGTGCGCGTCCGGAAGAGAGTATCAGGTACGCCAGCATGAAAATTCCACGCCTGCAATCTCTCTTTGACCACAGCGTCTGGTGCGAGATTTACCAGCATATCCATCACCAGTGACTCAGTCTGGTTCAGCGGAAGTAAACCACTGTCAAAAGTATTGTCAGCTGAAGTGCGGGTACCGTGAAACCAGTATGCGGTGGTGAACTTGCCCGGAGAACCCAGCTCCCTACATACGTACTCTCTCAGATATTGTTGAGAGTCGATCATGATGGAATGATCCGTCTCGTAAATCTGTTCAAGATCGAGAGATAACAAAACCTTTTTTAGCTCCATTACACTGCAACCAAAACCGGAGGAAAGTGAAAGCAGCGCCTGAGATCGTGAGGAGCAATCGAGAATCAACATTGTGTAAATCCCTCACAAACCCAAGACGTTAACAGCTGGGGCTCCACGGCGGGCCATATTGTCGAGCAGCAGGGTCGCATAATATTTCAGAAAGGGTAAAAGCTCCGGAGCGCTGAAGCTGGCGTAGACGTCCCCATCTCCATGGGATTCTCTGAAAACAATCCAGTCTACAAGGTGTGCATCGCTGACTGACTTTACCTGGACACAGAGATGAGCCACTGAATTCCGCATCTTATGGATCAACTCCCGCAGGTTCATTTCCGGTCCGGGCAACTGTGACTCATGTAATCCCATTTCAGCTTTAAGCTGCAACGTTAAACGGTCGGCAGGCAGGAAAGATAACGCCCTCTCTTTCGGTAACACAATAAGACCCAGAAGGCAATTCAGGGTCAACGTGTAGTTGTACTGCTCCCTGAATGGCTTGCCCTGTACCTCAATCATTTCGTTATATTGATCGATAAGCGCCAGTGTTCGCTGAACAAAATCGGTCTCAAAATCTGAATAATTTCCCATCTAACCCTCCCGTTCCGGTTCGAGAATCCACTATACCATCCGGTCAGCCTGACGGCTCTGGTACGACATTTCCGATTAAGCCGGAAACCGGATCTGCACGACGGGAAACGGGCAAATGATATGATAATTAAGAAATTCACATAAAATCATATCAGATATTATTTTTATCATTAAAAATTAAACAATATCTGATATTATCAGAAATCAAGAGCACACAAATCATGCAGGATATGATTTTTACCTATCAGAACATTATCAGATGGAGCGTGCAGGATGGATCAGGAAATGACGTTTTCACTCAGCTATGAACAACTGACCCGGTTTGCGGAAAAACGCATCCGGGAATGCAATCTGGACAGCCACGGCGTAACTTATCTCTGCGAGTCAGCCAAAGCCGGAGCCGTGCTGATCTTCTGGCATGAACTGGCCATAAATGGCTATACCTCAATGAATGCCATAAAGAGACAGGAGATCATTGACGCCGACCATCAGCGCCTCAGAAAGCTCATCTGGCCGGAGGATGACTGGAAATGACCCAGAGCCGCCGACCGTCGCCACTGCAGCGGAGAGTGCTGATTGTGCTGGCTGCCCTTGATGAAAAACGGCCAGGACCCGTGCTGACGCGGGACATAGAACGGGTGCTGGAGCGAAGCGGGGAAGCCCCGGTCTACGGGCCAAACCTGCGCGCCTCCTGCCGTCGTCTGGAGGATGCCGGCTGGCTGCGTACCCTGCGCGCTCCGAACCTGCAGCTGGCAGTGGAGCTGACGGACGCCGGCCGGGCCGTGGCACAGCCTCTGCTGCTGGCAGAACAGGACCGCATCCGGGCAGAACAGCGTGCGGCAGAAGTCGTCGTACTGCCGCTGGTCCCGGCAGCAGGTCTGCCCGCAGGCGGCACTTCTGCCACTGATCTGGCGGTGGAGCTGAACGGCATAACGTATCAGGCCTGTCGTGGGGATTTTGTGGTGCGTCTCGACGGCAGCACCTGTCTGCAGTTATGGAATAAAGAAGGCAGAGTGGTACGCCGGGAGGGCGATCCGCTGGAAGTGGCGCAGTGGCTGCAGGCCTGTCATGATGCCGGAATAGAAGTTCGTGTACAGGTTAATGAAAGCGTCACTCCGTAAAAACATGCCAGCACGGTTTACACGTCATCCCATGATGGCAGCCGGTTAACTTTCCTGCGCCACCAGTGGAAAGAGGCCATGAGCAGTCCGAACAAAAAACCACCCGTGATACTTATAATAATGGCCTCACCTGCCACCATTCCTGACGGCCCCCAGTAGATAAACCACATTGCACATCCCCAGGAAATGCCCCATAAGCTCCCCATCAACAGCGTGACCTGCCAGAACGGCATAAAGGGTAATGGCGGAAGCCGGATACCCAGCCTCCAGAGAATACGCAGAAGAGGAGGGGCATAATTGCTCCGCCACATCTTTTTGCTGTCCATCAGGGCAATGGCCCGGGCTTTTTTCTGCTCAAAGGTCACAGGAACACCTCCGTTCCATGATGTAAACGTGACACAGCTTATTGTTATTGATTATTATTATCATGCTGTGATTATGTTGTCATGCACCGGTACACTGACAAAAGAAAGGGAGAACAGGAGGCTGGCTGATAAATTTTAATCCGCGTAAGCGGGCCGTGAGGGCCGCTTACAAGCGTGTATGAGATCAGTTTGGATATTCGAAATTATTGTACGTTTAACGCACCATACATTAATGCTAATGTATGCATACATTAGCATTAATGATGAAGAAAAAGAATAACAATGGCAGTCAACCCACTTCTTTTTTGGATTTCTTAATTTTCGTCTGATAAAGCCGCTTTACCCGTTCAATTTCTGCCAGCGTTGCGGACCAGTGTAGTTCGGCGGCATGACGATATCTGGCAGCCATTTTTTCCACCATCTCCGGATTGCTGTCCGCGCTGCGGTGCTGACGCCCCTTCTCCCCAAAAACTTCAACAACCAGCCACTGGCTTCCGGTTCTGCCGAACAATGCCTTGCACAAACGTCTCACAGTCAGCGGGGTTAAATCTGGATCGGGATCGTAGGCAATGGTAGCAAAAATAAAGCGCAGCATTTCTGATGTCTTGTAACGCTTTACGCTGGCAGCCAGGCGTGCGGCACGTTGCGGTGCTTCCCAGCGGTCGTTACTGTAATTAGCCACTTCAGCCAGATAATCCTTTTCAAGTTTTTCAGCCGTGTAGCACCTGCCGCCTAAAAAAAGCCGCATGGCCTCCCTGGTTTTGTCTCTCACATATCATCCCTCATTAATGCTAATGTACGCATACATTAGCATTAACATGCTGACAGCAACAAGCGGCGGATTTACGTCCGGATAACGTAAATGATTGCGGTATACAGGCCAGGCGGTCAGATTTCCAGCCGTGCCTGTTCCTGCAGCAGTTCCAGATGATATGCAGCAATAGCGTTTACCACCCCTGCCGTCATCCGTGCGTCGGCGATCGCTGAGTGTGCCAGCCCTTCCCAGGTCAGTCCGGCCTGGCTGGCAGCACTGGCCAGTGAAATCGTGCCATAGCGGTTGGTGGCCCCATAATATCCTGCTGCCAGCTCCATCGCACAATATACCGTCATTTCTTCCAGCCAGTCAGCCGGATCGCTATGTGCGGCAGCAGTCTGTTTCAGAATGCGGATGTCGAACCGGGCATTAAAGATAATTACTGGTCGGCCCCCGATAGCATGACGCAGTTGCCGCGCCACATCTGTCCATGATGGTGCGCCGCAGAGAGCCTGCTCACTGATACCATGCACGGCGGCGGCCTGCGCCCCGATGGCGACCGTGGGCTTCAGCCTGGTTTCAAATACCACCTGACCGGCCGCATCGGTCAGGCCGATTTCCAGGGCTTCCGCGGTATTATCCAGTCCTGTCGTTTCAGTATCCAGAAAGAGTGGTGCCAGACTCAGCCAGTCATATGCCTGCCGTGCCATCCGGCCACTGGTGCTGTTTAGTCGGGATAAAACGGAAAGCCGCTGGCCAGCCAGCTGTTGTTTACTCGTCAGAGGGCGTTTCTCACGCATCGGAACACAGTCTGCAATTCGGTATACAGCGAACCTGCCACCATAACTATTTTTATACCACTTAACCGGCTCAGCACCGGGGGCTGGCTTCATTCTGAATTCATCGCGCAGACGTCCTTTCGAGAAACACCTGTCTTCGGCAATCGCCTGCGCACGTCTGGTGACCAGCTCATCATTATTCATGGTTCTTGCATCTCCGTCAGACGTTTTTATATCCGGACAGCCCCTCTATGGCCACTTCTGTGCAGTATGCAATACTCGCAGGATATACACTTTTCCCCACTGGCTGTCGACCTCATAAACCAGAACAAAATGCGGGTGAATAACCAGTTCCCGGGTACCTTCCACACGACCGTTGCGGCCTTTATACGGCTGCCCGGCCAGGCTGCTGGCTGAATAACCAATCCGTTCGTCCAGTTCAATGGCAGCCATCAGGTTCTGCTCCGCAATGTACTCACGAATGCGCTTCCTGTCCTGGCTGGCCAGCATGGTCCAGAATATCTCCATCATTTACCGGCAACCTTCCTGCTCATTTCATCCCGCCATGCTGCAGCAGAGGATTCGACCATGTCATGGGGAAGCACATCGCCGTGCTCGAGTTGCTGACGTCCTGCCGCAACCTGGTCACGGAACCAGGTATTATGCTGCCGTTCAACGGTCTGGCGCATAAAATCCCGGATTAACTGGGAGCCATTACGGTCCATGCTTTTTGCAGCGGCCATAAAAGCATCCTTCAGTTCAGCGTCGATTCTTAAACTCATATTAACCTGTGCCATTTATCACCTCGTCATTACTACGTATATACACAGTATATAACGATTCAGATATCGTCACCAGGATATGCCGCGTCAGCGGCATGGAAGGCGGCACTCTGTTGTTGCATATGACACAGGAGTAAAACCGCCGAAGCCCGGCGTAAGCCGGTACGGACTGATAGATTTCACCTTACCCATCCCCAGCCCTGCCAGACCATACCCGCTTTCAGCCATGAGAGAGCTTCTGTGCGCGGTCGGAGTGGTCCCGACGAGGGTTTACCCGAAGTCGGGGCGTATCTCCGCGTTAGCGGGCCGTCAGGGCCGCTTACGAGCGTGTACTGAGAACTTCCAGCCAGAAGACTGACAGCAATGATAATGTAGTTACAACATTCATAATTAAAAGCGACTCTGTTCCGGCCCGAAGGGCCGGGGCGGGGCCGCTTTTCAGTTATGAGGGAGGGGCTTTGTGGTTTCAGTTCTGCGCGGGACCGGGGTTTTCCTGGTGGTTGTATTTGAGTGTTGTAACTAAAATGGCTCCGGTTGGGGCCCGACGCTTGCGGTGGGAGGTGCATATCTGTCTGTCCACAGGACAGGCAGTGAACAGGTTTTCTTTTTAAATGAATGTAATTAAGTAGTTTAAAGGAGATATAAACAGGTGTTTAAAAGATACATTGCACCCTGTAAGGCTGGCGGATGGCGCTTTATGACATGAACGGTTGTAACCTTATGGGGAAGTCCCTTGCAGTTAAATGTGGATAAGCAAAATTCCTCGTCTGTGAGGCGTGTTTTGTATCAAAAACAGGAGGGACCGGATGCACCTGAAGGTGGATGATGAGGTTGTTTTTTGTATGCGGTGCTGTTTTTTTGTTCGCCGACAGGCTTCAGGCGTGCAGATGCCTCCGGTGCGGGCCGGATTATTCAGAGGAGGTCACTTTCAGGGGGAAGCTGTGGCCAGCCGGCTGTAATTACGGTTACGTGACAGAATCATGCGATCTTTCACACGACGCTCCACTTCGCGTTTTACCGCCTCACGATTGGCAGTGAAGCGCCCTTCCGAGATTTCACGCGTCAGCTGCCGTTTCACCAGGGTGACGATATCCTGACGTTCCCTGTTCGCATCACGACGCGCACGGGCACGCTTTATTCCACGGGACTTAAGCTCTGTCTGGTAACTGCGGAAACGCTCACGCACAAAACGCCAGGCTTTCGCTATCAGTTCATCCATACCCAGGGTATCCAGTCCCTGCTTTTTGCGCTGTCTGTTTTCCCATTCAACACGACTGCGGCGCGCAGCAACCACTGCATCCTCAGACACATCAAGGGCGGCAAATAGCGCCGGTGTGAACGTGATATCGGTCGGAATGTAGCACCCGATAAGCGGATCATATTCCGTCTGGTAGGTAATCAGTCCCAGCTCTGCAAGGAACGTCAAGGCTCGGGTGGCCCGGGTGATGGAGAGTTTTCCGGCAGCAGACTCCGTCGCCAGTCCGCACTCAATGGCCAGCGTAGTGATGGAGCACTGGACGCGGTTGGCCAGCGGGTCATAGTGAAAACACAGCCCCTGCAGCAGCGCATCAATAGCCCGGCGACGCAGTACCGGTGGCATGCGCCGACGCAGTCCCTTCGAACGAGCATGTGCCACATGAATGGCGAAATCAAAACGGGAGGTGAAGCCCACCGCCTTTTCCATCAGTTTTTCGCAGAACTTCAGCGTTCCGGCACCTTCACGGGGTGTGAACACCGGATTCGGGTTTTTAACCTGTGAATAGTATTTTTGAAGGAGATCAGCCATGTCCCCCTCCAACACTATTCCCCCTCCTACGGGCGGCAACTAGCTCGTCTGGGCCGACACGTAAAGTTTCGAACATATCTGGTCTGAACCAGATGGTTCCTCCATCAAAAGCGATGAGATGAAGATCATTATCAAGAGTTTTGAGGGCTCTCCAAACACGAGTGTATGAACCTCCACTACAAACTGAAAGCTCTTTAACAGATAAGTTAACTTTGTTCGTATCAGGGATGTAGTGTGCGCACATTACTTGTACGAGGGAAACATAAAAACTAACCATCGACGCGCTGATTTTATTTTTACGTTTGCCATGCGCTATTACAAGCAAACCTCTGATGAAGATCAGATGCTTGAAGGAGTCAAAATGAGCCCTTTTCTGGAGAAGGCTGCAAAACGGGTGAGGATACTTGCTGGAATCAATGTGAAGATCTGATTCAATCCCACCCGCTATTACTGAATGTGTTTCATGATTAGCCACACCATCCTGCACTTACAATGCACAGAAGGAGTGAGCACAGAAAGAAGTCTTGAACTTTTCCGGGCATATAACTATACTCCCCGCATAGCTGAATTGTTGGCTATACGGTTTAAGTGGATCCCGGTAATCTTCTCCTCGTCGCCAAACTAGATGAAGATTATCGGGGTTTTTGCTTTTCTGGCTCCTGTAAATCCACATCAGAACCAGTTCCCTGCCACCTTATGGCGTGGCCAGCCACAAAATTCCTTAAACGATCAGCAATCTATCACTCACGCCTGAGATAAGCAAGAATGTGAATATTTACAAAGTCGCTCTGCGTTTCAGCTCTGATTCAATCAGTTTTTCAAGCATCTGCGCCTGGGTAATACCTTCCTCATCTGCCAGTTCACTCAGCCTGTCTTTTAACCGGGCCTGGATAACCGCATGAAAAGCCTTATGAGTGTTGCTTCTGCGAGCTAGAGAAGCCCTTTGCCTCTCTCTGGCCGGAACAGGGTTACCTTTCCGGTATGCACGCTTGTTACCTGATGAGGAAGTCACTGCATTTTCTGTCTGCGACATCTCGCCCCCTCAATATTTAAACAGGGATCGTTTCGCAGAGGATACTACAGTTTTTTGAAATCAGCGACTTGAGAATTGTGACAATGATCTGTGTTGGCGCACAAATCATGTCTGATTACGACCGTTTAATGTGATTTTGATAATGAAATGACTGAAAAGCAGGAAATGCCTGAACCTGGGTGCCGGCCCCGGGCGGGACCGGCTGTTTCTGGCATGTCGGGTGTCTGCCCCTGAAATACCTCACACTTCCGGAAAGCGGGGACTTCCGTCCCCGCCCGGCAGCTTACTTCCGTGCTTCGTAGGCCAGAGTTACCTGCACCACTGTATTTCCCCTGTGAATATTCAGCTCACATAACCGTTCCCTGAATATCAGTGAAAAACACAACACCGTAGCGCACACGGCGAGCAACCCGATAAGGGCATATTTCGTCATAAACTTTGACCTCTCTGCAAGGAAGAGGCTACAATCAGTAGTGTTAAGGTACTTCATGCAGACCTCACGAGTTAATGGATTAACAAGTGGGGTCTTCGCATTTCTGGTACCTGCGTCTTGCCTGAACCAGAAAGGCTCAGACACCCGCCGCGATAATACCACATTCCCTGTTGCTTAATAACTGCCACCACTGGCGCGATCAGATATTGGTTGTCTGGAGATTCAGGGTCCAACCTAACTTGAGCCAGCTATAGCGCGAAACCGTAAATTATTGTTCGTATGCTCCCGCTGGTCCAGAATGGGAATTCCCTCTGTCTGATGTTGAGCAGTCATGGAGAATTGAAACTTGTTTAAGACTTTGGCAGCCTACTGTTTTTAATACACCCAATAAGGTATGAAGATGAAACCAGGTAAGTTGTTAGCCGCCGCTACCGTTTTAACGATAACTGCATGTGCTGGAAAGGTTGAAAAAGACCCGCAATATGTAGCCGCAGAGAAATGTGCAGATTTAGTTATCATAAAATCAAGAGCTCTGGCAGAGAAAGGCATAAGTGGTAAATACGTACTAACATCAAAACTCCGTACAACTTCGACGTCTGATGGCCCATTCACATCAACAAAAATCAGAGGCATTCCATATGCAACCTCTACGTTCCTCGACAATGGTAATGAGGGGAGTGCCTGGAGAAAATGTATGGGGCAGAAATTGTAAGCATGAGTTGTTCCCCAAAAGGATTTTGGGGGTGTTAAAAATAGTTTACATTTCCAGTTAAGATTCAGTGCGAAACACTTTTCCCGCAAGTATCTGTGTGCCACAAATTATATTAATCAGAGTCTTATGGGGTTCAACTTATTCAAACCGTAAGTTTCTGCACAGACTTTCCTGCTGGCCCAGTACACGAACAACCTGCCCATAAATATCTGCAGACAATACCGGCTATGAAAAGATAAATAATACCAGTGGAATATATTCCCTCATGTTATTCTCCATATCAAATAAATGGCACCTGTATTTCAGGCATCCTGAATATTGCAGCACACATTGAATAACACCTTATTTTGTGAAATAAATCACAAAATATAAAATCACGACTTAATACGAAAAAAAACTCTGTGCTACTCAGAATTGTCCGGTCATACTACCCGACCGGAGATTAAAAAAGTAAATCTCATGCATTATTCAGCCTTCTGACTCCTGGAGTAATGAAGGCTGCTTTTTTCGTTACACCTTTCCCCGGCAGCCCGTCGCCATGCTTCTGCCGCTTCCATCCAGCGTCCACTGATCTCCAGAATAACGGCCCGGCTTCCGGCACGCTGCCAGCGCCAGACCTGACCGTTCCGTGAACTGTTTCTGAATCCATTCATTTTTCTGCCCCTCCCTTTTAGTCGTCAGTATTATTGTGGTAAATAATTCAGTGGACTGGCTTCCTTTCGGGTACGGAAGTTATTTCCTTTTAAGCCTTATTTCCCTGCCTCCTCTCTCTGATGGAGGCTTTTTTTTATTTCTCATCAAGCACGGCCTGAAGTTCTGCCTTTATCCGGTTCTGGCGGCGGATTTTATCCAGACGCTCTGCCGCATACGCTTCCTCCTCCTGAGAAATATGCTCCGTCACATACCCTTCCGTGTCATACCGGCAGGCACCGGCTTTCATGGCACACAGATAGCTTTCTGAACGGGTGATGGCCTTCAGCGCCCTGCGCAGTTTTTTATGCGAGAGCGGGATATTCCGCTGCGCCACGTCTTCCAGTAACACGTCCCGGATACCGCAGGCCAGAAGCCGGGGCGTGTCACCGTCAAATAATCCCGGCCACCAGGGCTTCAGGGTGTTCACGGCATCATCCAGCGTGGGCAGATTCAGATAAATGGACAGCGCCTGTCTGGCCTGCGCTTTTTTTGCCGCCAGCTCTGCTTCCCGGGCGGCTTTCTCGGCCAGCTTCTGCTTTTTCACCTTCCACTTTGGTGGCGTGGTGACATTGATGATGGTTTTCCGGCTGCGGACAAGCGTCTCCCCTTCTGTCTTCCGCTTCAGTGTCAGTACCGGTCGCTTCTGCTCTGTCATGCTGTGTTCTGCCTCTGACGAATCATCCTCTTGCGGCCAAAGATACCACACCCGTCACAGCGCCAGAACGCCCAGCACAGCCAGATGACAGGCATAGAACGTCGGGAAAAAGTCTCCGGGCCAGAAACGGGATAATAATTTCCCTGCACACGACACCAGACCAACGGTCAGCACCGTCATCACAAGGCCGGCTACAGCCGCCGCATCACTGGTGGCAAGGTTAAGCGCCGGAATCACGGCCAGCAGGCAAGCGACAAGCAC
This sequence comes from Escherichia sp. WS1152, assembly GCF_046487665.1. Lineage (NCBI taxonomy): Bacteria > Pseudomonadati > Pseudomonadota > Gammaproteobacteria > Enterobacterales > Enterobacteriaceae > Escherichia > Escherichia sp. WS1152. The sequence continues at coordinate 31,739 of NZ_JBJQJA010000027.1, forward strand.
CAGACGTTCCATTCTGTCTTCCGCCCGGTACAGCCGGTGGCTGACAGCCAGCATCAGCAGCCCGGCAATGCCGTAACTGGTGCCGGACAAAGGCCCCCACAGTGCCATCATGAGAATGGCCGCTGCAGTACGCCACCCACTGCGCGTTTCACACCATGTCAGCACCTGTGCCGCCACTGCAAAGGCAAACAGGATATTCCCCTCATACCAGGGAAAGCCGGCAAAGTAATACCAGAACTGGGAAAAAACTGCCCATCCCCACAGCCGGTTAATGGCCAGTTGCCGGATATGCGCATGACGGGACAGATTCAGCCCCCACACCAGGGCAAACAGCGGAAAGGCCCCGCGCCCGGCCAGAAACATCCACGACTGGTCCAGATGCAGAATACGGTTTGCATGGTCCAGAACCATCAGCACCAGTGCCACCGTTTTGATGATATCCCGCTGTCCGGGTGACCAGACCAGCAACGACTGCAACCAGGTATCGGTCCGGGCAACCAGTGAATCGTTACGTGTCGTGTTCGTGTTATCCGTTGTCATCAGCGTTTGTCTTCCTGTATCAGTCTCCACCCAGGGTTTTCTCTTTCTGCAGGTCGCGGACCATATCCCGCTCCATCTGCTGAAGTCGCTCCTGCAGCAGATTTTCCCGGGCAATTTCCCTGACAGCTTCCCGCACCCGTTGAGGTTCACGCAGTACACCCTCCGGCAGCGCGGCTTCCCGTTCAGTTATGGCAGCCCGGTCACGCTCCTGCCCGGCAATCTCCCTGACAGCCTGCTCTGTTTTGCCATCCGGCAGGTCAGGTTTGTTCTCTGCCATTTTACGGACAATTTCATCTGCGCGGCGTTCCGTTTCACGACGGATGGCCTCTTCAGCCTGCCGCTGTGCCAGCACCTCTGCCGTGACCGGTTCGCCATTTCCGGCTCCCGGCTGGACACTGTTGTCCGGGAGGCACTGTTGCAAATAGTCGGTGGTGATAAACTTATCATCCCCTTTTGCTGATGGAGCTGCACATGAACCCATTCAAAGGCCGGCATTTTCAGCGTGACATCATTCTGTGG
>NZ_JBJQJA010000028.1:0-31025 GCF_046487665.1 Escherichia sp. WS1152
CTACTTCCGTACTACTGACGTGACTGGTACCATCGAACTGCCGGAAGGCGTAGAGATGGTAATGCCGGGCGACAACATCAAAATGGTTGTTACCCTGATCCACCCGATCGCTATGGACGACGGTCTGCGTTTCGCAATCCGTGAAGGCGGCCGTACCGTTGGCGCGGGCGTTGTAGCAAAAGTTCTGAGCTAATTGCCGATAACATTTGACGCAATGCGCACTAAAAGGGCATCATTTGATGCCCTTTTTGCACGCTTTCGTACCAGAACCTGGCTCATCAGTGATTTTCTTTGTCATAATCATTGCTGAGACAGGCTCTGTTGAGGGCGTATAATCCGAAAAGCTAATACGCGTTTCGATTTGGTTTGCCTCGCGATCGCGGGGTGAAAATGTTTGTAGAATACTTCTGACAGGTTGGTTTATGAGTGCGAATACCGAAGCTCAAGGAAGCGGGCGCGGCCTGGAAGCGATGAAGTGGGTCGTTGTGGTGGCATTGCTCCTGGTGGCGATTGTCGGCAACTACCTTTATCGCGACATTATGCTGCCGCTGCGTGCGCTGGCCGTAGTAATTCTGATTGCTGCAGCGGGTGGTGTCGCGCTGTTAACGACAAAAGGTAAAGCTACCGTTGCTTTTGCCCGTGAAGCGCGTACCGAAGTCCGTAAGGTCATTTGGCCGACTCGCCAGGAAACATTGCACACCACGCTGATTGTGGCTGCGGTTACCGCAGTAATGTCACTGATCCTGTGGGGACTGGATGGTATTCTGGTTCGCCTGGTATCCTTTATCACTGGCCTGAGGTTCTGAGATGTCTGAAGCTCCTAAAAAGCGCTGGTACGTCGTTCAGGCGTTTTCCGGTTTTGAAGGCCGCGTAGCAACGTCGCTGCGTGAGCATATCAAATTACACAACATGGAAGATTTGTTTGGTGAAGTCATGGTACCAACCGAAGAAGTGGTTGAAATCCGTGGCGGTCAGCGTCGCAAAAGCGAACGTAAATTCTTCCCTGGCTACGTCCTCGTTCAGATGGTGATGAACGACGCGAGCTGGCACCTGGTGCGCAGCGTACCGCGTGTGATGGGCTTCATCGGCGGTACTTCCGATCGTCCTGCGCCAATCAGCGATAAAGAAGTCGATGCGATTATGAACCGCCTGCAGCAGGTTGGTGATAAGCCGCGTCCGAAAACGCTGTTTGAACCGGGTGAAATGGTCCGTGTTAATGATGGTCCGTTCGCTGACTTCAACGGTGTTGTTGAAGAAGTGGATTACGAGAAATCTCGTCTGAAAGTGTCTGTTTCTATCTTCGGTCGTGCGACCCCGGTAGAGCTGGACTTCAGCCAGGTTGAAAAAGCCTAACCCAGCGATCAAAAAAGCGGCGATTTAATCGTTGCACAAGGCGCGAGATTGGAATACAATTTCGCGCCTTTTGTTTTTATGGGCCTTGCCCGTAAAACGATTTTTTATATCACGGGGAGCCTCTCAGAGGCGTTATTACCCAACTTGAGGAATTTATAATGGCTAAGAAAGTACAAGCCTATGTCAAGCTGCAGGTTGCAGCTGGTATGGCTAACCCGAGTCCGCCAGTAGGTCCGGCTCTGGGTCAGCAGGGCGTAAACATCATGGAATTCTGCAAAGCGTTCAACGCAAAAACTGATTCCATCGAAAAAGGTCTGCCGATTCCGGTAGTAATCACCGTTTACGCTGACCGTTCTTTCACTTTCGTTACCAAGACTCCGCCGGCAGCAGTTCTGCTGAAAAAAGCGGCTGGTATCAAGTCTGGTTCCGGTAAGCCGAACAAAGACAAAGTGGGTAAAATTTCCCGCGCTCAGCTGCAGGAAATCGCGCAGACCAAAGCTGCCGACATGACTGGTGCCGACATTGAAGCGATGACTCGCTCCATCGAAGGTACTGCACGTTCCATGGGCCTGGTAGTGGAGGACTAAGAAATGGCTAAACTGACCAAGCGCATGCGTGTTATCCGCGAGAAAGTTGATGCAACTAAACAGTACGACATCAACGAAGCTATCGCTCTGCTGAAAGAGCTGGCGACTGCTAAATTCGTAGAAAGCGTGGACGTTGCTGTTAACCTCGGCATCGACGCTCGTAAATCTGACCAGAACGTACGTGGTGCAACTGTACTGCCGCACGGTACTGGCCGTTCCGTTCGCGTAGCCGTATTTACCCAGGGTGCAAACGCTGAAGCTGCTAAAGCTGCAGGTGCTGAACTGGTAGGTATGGAAGATCTGGCTGACCAGATCAAGAAAGGCGAAATGAACTTTGACGTTGTTATTGCTTCTCCGGATGCAATGCGCGTTGTTGGCCAGCTGGGCCAGGTTCTGGGTCCGCGCGGCCTGATGCCAAACCCGAAAGTGGGTACTGTAACGCCGAACGTTGCTGAAGCGGTTAAAAACGCTAAAGCTGGCCAGGTTCGTTACCGTAACGACAAAAACGGCATCATCCACACCACCATCGGTAAAGTGGACTTTGACGCTGACAAACTGAAAGAAAACCTGGAAGCTCTGCTGGTTGCGCTGAAAAAAGCAAAACCGACTCAGGCGAAAGGCGTGTACATCAAGAAAGTTAGCATCTCCACCACCATGGGTGCAGGTGTTGCAGTTGACCAGGCTGGCCTGAGCGCTTCTGTAAACTAATGCCTTTACGTGGGCGGTGATTTTGTCTACAATCTTACCCCCACGTATGCTAACGAAAGTTAGCAGCTAAAAAGATTTGTTCGTTGGAGCCTGGCCTATCCAGGCCTCCGTCGAAGACCGCAGGAGTTTCGCAAGAAACTTAATCCCCTGCGTAGACGGTGACAGAACGCTAAGATTATTCTTTTATATTCTGGCTTGTTTCTGCTCACCGTAATTAAGACGCTCTCTCCGTTTGGAGGAGTGAAGTGAGTTCCAGAGATTTTCTCTGGCAAACATCCAGGAGCAAAGCTAATGGCTTTAAATCTTCAAGACAAACAAGCGATTGTTGCTGAAGTCAGCGAAGTAGCCAAAGGCGCGCTGTCTGCAGTAGTTGCGGATTCCCGTGGCGTAACTGTAGATAAAATGACTGAACTGCGTAAAGCAGGTCGCGAAGCTGGCGTATACATGCGTGTTGTTCGTAACACCCTGCTGCGCCGTGCTGTTGAAGGTACTCCGTTCGAGTGCCTGAAAGACGCGTTTGTTGGTCCGACCCTGATTGCATACTCTATGGAACACCCGGGCGCTGCTGCTCGTCTGTTCAAAGAGTTCGCGAAAGCGAATGCAAAATTTGAGGTCAAAGCCGCTGCCTTTGAAGGTGAGCTGATCCCGGCGTCTCAGATCGACCGCCTGGCAACTCTGCCGACCTACGAAGAAGCAATTGCACGCCTGATGGCAACCATGAAAGAAGCTTCGGCTGGCAAACTGGTTCGTACTCTGGCTGCTGTACGCGATGCGAAAGAAGCTGCTTAATCGCAGTTATCTTTTTAACGCATTCGCTTACGTATAAACTTATTCTGATATTCAGGAACAATTTAAATGTCTATCACTAAAGATCAAATCATTGAAGCAGTTGCAGCTATGTCTGTAATGGACGTTGTAGAACTGATCTCTGCAATGGAAGAAAAATTCGGTGTTTCCGCTGCTGCTGCTGTAGCTGTAGCTGCTGGCCCGGTTGAAGCTGCTGAAGAAAAAACTGAATTCGACGTAATTCTGAAAGCTGCTGGCGCTAACAAAGTTGCTGTTATCAAAGCAGTACGTGGCGCAACTGGCCTGGGTCTGAAAGAAGCTAAAGACCTGGTAGAATCTGCACCGGCTGCTCTGAAAGAAGGCGTGAGCAAAGACGACGCAGAAGCACTGAAAAAAGCTCTGGAAGAAGCTGGCGCTGAAGTTGAAGTTAAATAAGCCAACCCTTCCGGTTGCAGCCTGAGAAATCAGGCTGATGGCTGGTGACTTTTTAGTCACCAGCCTTTTTGCGCTGTAAGGCGCCAGTAGCGTTTCACACTGTTTGACTACTGCTGTGCCTTTCAATGCTTGTTTCTATCGACGACTTAATATACTGCGACAGGACGTCCGTTCTGTGTAAATCGCAATGAAATGGTTTAAGCGTGATAGCAACAGGCATTGCGGAAAGTGTTCCATTTTCCGGTCAACAAAATAGTGTTGCACAAACTGTCCGCTCAATGGACAGATGGGTCGACTTGTCAGCGAGCTGAGGAACCCTATGGTTTACTCCTATACCGAGAAAAAACGTATTCGTAAGGATTTTGGTAAACGTCCACAAGTTCTGGATGTACCTTATCTCCTTTCTATCCAGCTTGACTCGTTTCAGAAATTTATCGAGCAAGATCCTGAAGGGCAGTATGGTCTGGAAGCTGCTTTCCGTTCCGTATTCCCGATTCAGAGCTACAGCGGTAATTCCGAGCTGCAATACGTCAGCTACCGCCTTGGCGAACCGGTGTTTGACGTCCAGGAATGTCAAATCCGTGGCGTGACCTATTCCGCACCGCTGCGCGTTAAACTGCGTCTGGTGATCTATGAGCGCGAAGCGCCGGAAGGCACCGTAAAAGACATTAAAGAACAAGAAGTCTACATGGGCGAAATTCCGCTCATGACAGACAACGGTACCTTTGTTATCAACGGTACTGAGCGTGTTATCGTTTCCCAGCTGCACCGTAGTCCGGGCGTCTTCTTTGACTCCGACAAAGGTAAAACCCACTCTTCGGGTAAAGTGCTGTATAACGCGCGCATCATCCCTTACCGTGGTTCCTGGCTGGACTTCGAATTCGATCCGAAGGACAACCTGTTCGTACGTATCGACCGTCGCCGTAAACTGCCTGCGACCATCATTCTGCGCGCCCTGAACTACACCACAGAGCAGATCCTCGACCTGTTCTTTGAAAAAGTTATCTTTGAAATCCGTGATAACAAGCTGCAGATGGAACTGGTGCCGGAACGCCTGCGTGGTGAAACCGCATCTTTTGACATCGAAGCTAACGGTAAAGTGTACGTAGAAAAAGGCCGCCGTATCACTGCGCGCCACATTCGCCAGCTGGAAAAAGACGACGTCAAACTGATCGAAGTCCCGGTTGAGTACATCGCGGGTAAAGTGGTTGCTAAAGACTATATTGATGAGTCTACCGGCGAGCTGATCTGCGCAGCGAACATGGAGCTGAGCCTGGATCTGCTGGCTAAGCTGAGCCAGTCTGGTCACAAGCGTATCGAAACGCTGTTCACCAACGACCTGGATCACGGCCCGTATATCTCTGAAACCTTACGTGTCGACCCAACTAACGACCGTCTGAGCGCACTGGTAGAAATCTACCGCATGATGCGCCCTGGCGAGCCGCCGACTCGTGAAGCAGCTGAAAGCCTGTTCGAGAACCTGTTCTTCTCTGAAGACCGTTATGACTTGTCTGCGGTTGGTCGTATGAAGTTCAACCGTTCTCTGCTGCGCGAAGAAATCGAAGGTTCCGGTATCCTGAGCAAAGACGACATCATTGATGTTATGAAAAAGCTCATCGATATCCGTAACGGTAAAGGTGAAGTCGATGATATCGACCACCTCGGCAACCGTCGTATCCGTTCCGTTGGCGAAATGGCGGAAAACCAGTTCCGCGTTGGCCTGGTACGTGTAGAGCGTGCGGTGAAAGAGCGTCTGTCTCTGGGCGATCTGGATACCCTGATGCCTCAGGATATGATCAACGCCAAGCCGATTTCCGCAGCAGTGAAAGAGTTCTTCGGTTCCAGCCAGCTGTCTCAGTTTATGGACCAGAACAACCCGCTGTCTGAGATTACGCACAAACGTCGTATCTCCGCACTCGGCCCAGGCGGTCTGACCCGTGAACGTGCAGGCTTCGAAGTTCGAGACGTACACCCGACTCACTACGGTCGCGTATGTCCAATCGAAACCCCTGAAGGTCCGAACATCGGTCTGATCAACTCTCTGTCCGTGTACGCACAGACTAACGAATACGGCTTCCTTGAGACTCCGTATCGTAAAGTGACCGACGGTGTTGTAACTGACGAAATTCACTACCTGTCTGCTATCGAAGAAGGCAACTACGTTATCGCCCAGGCGAACTCCAACCTGGATGAAGAAGGCCACTTCGTAGAAGACCTGGTAACCTGCCGTAGCAAAGGCGAATCCAGCTTGTTCAGCCGCGACCAGGTTGACTACATGGACGTATCCACCCAGCAGGTGGTATCCGTCGGTGCGTCCCTGATCCCGTTCCTGGAACACGATGACGCCAACCGTGCATTGATGGGTGCGAACATGCAACGTCAGGCCGTTCCGACTCTGCGTGCTGATAAGCCGCTGGTTGGTACTGGTATGGAACGTGCTGTTGCCGTTGACTCCGGTGTAACTGCGGTAGCTAAACGTGGTGGTGTCGTTCAGTACGTGGATGCTTCCCGTATCGTTATCAAAGTTAACGAAGACGAGATGTATCCGGGTGAAGCAGGTATCGACATCTACAACCTGACCAAATACACCCGTTCTAACCAGAACACCTGTATCAACCAGATGCCGTGTGTGTCTCTGGGTGAACCGGTTGAACGTGGCGACGTGCTGGCAGACGGTCCGTCCACCGACCTCGGTGAACTGGCGCTTGGTCAGAACATGCGCGTAGCGTTCATGCCGTGGAATGGTTACAACTTCGAAGACTCCATCCTCGTATCCGAGCGTGTTGTTCAGGAAGACCGTTTCACCACCATCCACATTCAGGAACTGGCGTGTGTGTCCCGTGACACCAAGCTGGGGCCGGAAGAGATCACCGCTGACATCCCGAACGTGGGTGAAGCTGCGCTCTCCAAACTGGATGAATCCGGTATCGTTTACATTGGTGCGGAAGTGACCGGTGGCGACATTCTGGTTGGTAAGGTAACGCCGAAAGGTGAAACTCAGCTGACCCCAGAAGAAAAACTGCTGCGTGCGATCTTCGGTGAGAAAGCCTCTGACGTTAAAGACTCTTCTCTGCGCGTACCAAACGGTGTATCCGGTACGGTTATCGACGTTCAGGTCTTTACTCGCGATGGCGTAGAAAAAGACAAACGTGCGCTGGAAATCGAAGAAATGCAGCTCAAACAGGCGAAGAAAGACCTGTCTGAAGAACTGCAGATCCTCGAAGCGGGTCTGTTCAGCCGTATCCGTGCTGTGCTGGTAGCCGGTGGCGTTGAAGCTGAGAAGCTCGACAAACTGCCGCGCGATCGCTGGCTGGAGCTGGGCCTGACCGACGAAGAGAAACAAAATCAGCTGGAACAGCTGGCTGAGCAGTATGACGAACTGAAACACGAGTTCGAGAAGAAACTCGAAGCGAAACGCCGCAAAATCACCCAGGGCGACGATCTGGCACCGGGCGTGCTGAAGATTGTTAAGGTATATCTGGCGGTTAAACGCCGTATCCAGCCTGGTGACAAGATGGCAGGTCGTCACGGTAACAAGGGTGTAATTTCTAAGATCAACCCGATCGAAGATATGCCTTACGATGAAAACGGTACGCCGGTAGACATCGTACTGAACCCGCTGGGCGTACCGTCTCGTATGAACATCGGTCAGATCCTCGAAACCCACTTGGGTATGGCTGCGAAAGGTATCGGCGACAAGATCAACGCCATGCTGAAACAGCAGCAGGAAGTCGCGAAACTGCGTGAATTCATCCAGCGTGCGTACGATCTGGGCGCTGACGTTCGTCAGAAAGTTGACCTGAGTACCTTCAGCGATGAAGAAGTTATGCGTCTGGCTGAAAACCTGCGCAAAGGTATGCCAATCGCAACGCCGGTGTTCGACGGTGCGAAAGAAGCAGAAATTAAAGAGCTGCTGAAACTTGGCGACCTGCCGACTTCTGGTCAGATCCGCCTGTACGACGGCCGCACTGGTGAACAGTTCGAACGTCCGGTAACCGTTGGTTACATGTACATGCTGAAACTGAACCACCTGGTCGACGACAAGATGCACGCGCGTTCCACCGGTTCTTACAGCCTGGTTACTCAGCAGCCGCTGGGTGGTAAGGCACAGTTCGGTGGTCAGCGTTTCGGGGAGATGGAAGTGTGGGCGCTGGAAGCATACGGCGCAGCATACACCCTGCAGGAAATGCTCACCGTTAAGTCTGATGACGTGAACGGTCGTACTAAGATGTATAAAAACATCGTGGACGGCAACCATCAGATGGAGCCGGGCATGCCAGAATCCTTCAACGTATTGTTGAAAGAGATTCGTTCGCTGGGTATCAACATCGAACTGGAAGACGAGTAATTCTCGCTCAAACAGGTCACTGCTGTCGGGGTAAAACCCGGCAGCGGATTGTGCTAACTCCGACGGGAGCAAATCCGTGAAAGATTTATTAAAGTTTCTGAAAGCGCAGACTAAAACCGAAGAGTTTGATGCGATCAAAATTGCTCTGGCTTCGCCAGACATGATCCGTTCATGGTCTTTCGGTGAAGTTAAAAAGCCGGAAACCATCAACTACCGTACGTTCAAACCAGAACGTGACGGCCTTTTCTGCGCCCGTATCTTTGGGCCGGTAAAAGATTACGAGTGCCTGTGCGGTAAGTACAAGCGCCTGAAACACCGTGGCGTCATCTGTGAGAAGTGTGGCGTTGAAGTGACCCAGACTAAAGTACGCCGTGAGCGTATGGGCCACATCGAACTGGCTTCCCCGACTGCGCACATCTGGTTCCTGAAATCGCTGCCGTCCCGTATCGGCCTGCTGCTCGATATGCCGCTGCGCGATATCGAACGCGTACTGTACTTCGAATCCTATGTGGTTATCGAAGGCGGTATGACCAACCTGGAACGTCAGCAGATCCTGACTGAAGAGCAGTATCTGGACGCGCTGGAAGAGTTCGGTGACGAATTCGACGCGAAAATGGGTGCGGAAGCAATCCAGGCCCTGCTGAAGAGCATGGATCTGGAGCAAGAGTGCGAACAGCTGCGTGAAGAGCTGAACGAAACCAACTCCGAAACCAAGCGTAAAAAGCTGACCAAGCGTATCAAACTGCTGGAAGCGTTCGTTCAGTCTGGTAACAAACCAGAGTGGATGATCCTGACCGTTCTGCCGGTACTGCCGCCAGATCTGCGTCCGCTGGTTCCGCTGGATGGTGGTCGTTTCGCGACTTCTGACCTGAACGATCTGTATCGTCGCGTCATTAACCGTAACAACCGTCTGAAACGTCTGCTGGATCTGGCTGCGCCGGATATCATCGTACGTAACGAAAAACGTATGCTGCAGGAAGCGGTAGACGCTCTGTTGGATAACGGTCGTCGCGGTCGTGCGATCACTGGTTCTAACAAGCGTCCTCTGAAATCTTTGGCCGACATGATCAAAGGTAAACAGGGTCGTTTCCGTCAGAACCTGCTCGGTAAGCGTGTTGACTACTCCGGTCGTTCTGTAATCACCGTAGGTCCATACCTGCGTCTGCATCAGTGCGGTCTGCCGAAGAAAATGGCGCTGGAGCTGTTCAAACCGTTCATCTACGGCAAGCTTGAACTGCGTGGTCTTGCTACCACCATTAAAGCTGCGAAGAAAATGGTTGAGCGCGAAGAAGCTGTCGTTTGGGATATCCTGGACGAAGTTATCCGCGAACACCCGGTACTGCTGAACCGTGCACCGACTCTGCACCGTCTGGGTATCCAGGCATTTGAACCGGTACTGATCGAAGGTAAAGCTATCCAGCTGCACCCGCTGGTTTGTGCGGCATATAACGCCGACTTCGATGGTGACCAGATGGCTGTTCACGTACCGCTGACGCTGGAAGCCCAGCTGGAAGCGCGTGCGCTGATGATGTCTACCAACAACATCCTGTCCCCGGCGAACGGCGAACCAATCATCGTTCCGTCTCAGGACGTTGTACTGGGTCTGTACTACATGACTCGTGACTGTGTTAACGCCAAAGGCGAAGGCATGGTGCTGACTGGCCCGAAAGAAGCAGAACGTCTGTATCGCTCTGGTCTGGCTTCTCTGCATGCGCGCGTTAAAGTGCGTATCACCGAGTATGAAAAAGATGCTAACGGTGAATTAGTAGCGAAAACCAGCCTGAAAGACACGACTGTTGGCCGTGCCATTCTGTGGATGATTGTACCGAAAGGTCTGCCTTACTCCATCGTCAACCAGGCGCTGGGTAAAAAAGCAATCTCCAAAATGCTGAACACCTGCTACCGCATTCTCGGTCTGAAACCGACCGTTATTTTTGCGGACCAGATCATGTACACCGGCTTTGCCTATGCAGCGCGTTCTGGTGCATCTGTTGGTATCGATGACATGGTCATCCCGGAGAAGAAACACGAAATCATCTCCGAGGCAGAAGCAGAAGTTGCTGAAATTCAGGAGCAGTTCCAGTCTGGTCTGGTAACTGCGGGCGAACGCTACAACAAAGTTATCGATATCTGGGCTGCGGCGAACGATCGTGTATCCAAAGCGATGATGGATAACCTGCAAACTGAAACCGTGATTAACCGTGACGGTCAGGAAGAGAAGCAGGTTTCCTTCAACAGCATCTACATGATGGCCGACTCCGGTGCGCGTGGTTCTGCGGCACAGATTCGTCAGCTTGCTGGTATGCGTGGTCTGATGGCGAAGCCGGATGGCTCCATCATCGAAACGCCAATCACCGCGAACTTCCGTGAAGGTCTGAACGTACTCCAGTACTTCATCTCCACCCACGGTGCTCGTAAAGGTCTGGCGGATACCGCACTGAAAACTGCGAACTCCGGTTACCTGACTCGTCGTCTGGTTGACGTGGCGCAGGACCTGGTGGTTACCGAAGACGATTGTGGTACCCATGAAGGTATCATGATGACTCCGGTTATCGAAGGTGGTGACGTTAAAGAGCCGCTGCGCGATCGCGTACTGGGTCGTGTAACTGCTGAAGACGTTCTGAAGCCGGGTACTGCTGATATCCTCGTTCCGCGCAACACGCTGCTGCACGAACAGTGGTGTGACCTGCTGGAAGAGAACTCTGTCGACGCGGTTAAAGTACGTTCTGTTGTATCTTGTGACACCGACTTTGGTGTATGTGCGCACTGCTACGGTCGTGACCTGGCGCGTGGCCACATCATCAACAAGGGTGAAGCAATCGGTGTTATCGCGGCACAGTCCATCGGTGAACCGGGTACACAGCTGACCATGCGTACGTTCCACATCGGTGGTGCGGCATCTCGTGCGGCTGCTGAATCCAGCATCCAGGTGAAAAACAAAGGTAGCATCAAGCTCAGCAACGTGAAGTCGGTTGTGAACTCCAGCGGTAAACTGGTTATCACTTCCCGTAACACCGAACTGAAACTGATCGACGAATTCGGTCGTACCAAAGAAAGCTACAAAGTGCCTTACGGTGCGGTACTGGCAAAAGGCGATGGCGAACAGGTTGCTGGCGGCGAAACCGTTGCAAACTGGGACCCGCACACCATGCCGGTTATCACCGAAGTAAGCGGTTTTGTACGCTTTACTGACATGATCGACGGCCAGACCATTACGCGTCAGACCGACGAATTGACCGGTCTGTCTTCGCTGGTGGTTCTGGATTCCGCAGAACGTACCGCAGGTGGTAAAGATCTGCGTCCGGCACTGAAAATCGTTGATGCTCAGGGTAACGACGTTCTGATCCCTGGTACCGATATGCCTGCGCAGTACTTCCTGCCGGGTAAAGCGATTGTTCAGCTGGAAGATGGCGTACAGATCAGCTCTGGTGACACCCTGGCGCGTATTCCGCAGGAATCCGGCGGTACCAAGGACATCACCGGTGGTCTGCCGCGCGTTGCGGACCTGTTCGAAGCACGTCGTCCGAAAGAGCCGGCAATCCTGGCTGAAATCAGCGGTATCGTTTCCTTCGGTAAAGAAACCAAAGGTAAACGTCGTCTGGTTATCACCCCGGTAGACGGTAGCGATCCGTACGAAGAGATGATTCCGAAATGGCGTCAGCTCAACGTGTTCGAAGGTGAACGTGTAGAACGTGGTGACGTAATTTCCGACGGTCCGGAAGCGCCGCACGACATTCTGCGTCTGCGTGGTGTTCATGCTGTGACTCGTTACATCGTTAACGAAGTACAGGACGTATACCGTCTGCAGGGCGTTAAGATTAACGATAAACACATCGAAGTTATCGTTCGTCAGATGCTGCGTAAAGCTACCATCGTTAACGCGGGCAGCTCCGACTTCCTGGAAGGCGAACAGGTTGAATACTCTCGCGTCAAGATCGCAAACCGCGAACTGGAAGCGAACGGCAAAGTGGGTGCAACTTACTCCCGCGATCTGCTGGGTATCACCAAAGCGTCTCTGGCAACCGAGTCCTTCATCTCCGCGGCATCGTTCCAGGAGACCACTCGCGTGCTGACCGAAGCAGCCGTTGCGGGCAAACGCGACGAACTGCGCGGCCTGAAAGAGAACGTTATCGTGGGTCGTCTGATCCCGGCAGGTACCGGTTACGCGTACCACCAGGATCGTATGCGTCGCCGTGCTGCGGGTGATGCTCCGGCTGCACCGCAGGTGACTGCAGAAGACGCATCTGCCAGCCTGGCAGAACTGCTGAACGCAGGTCTGGGCGGTTCTGATAACGAGTAATCGTTAATCCGCAAATAACGTAAAAACCCGCTTCGGCGGGTTTTTTTATGGGGGGAGTTTAGGGAAAGAGCATTTGTCAGAATATTTAAGGAATTTCTGAATACTCATAATCAATGTAGAGATGACTAATATCCTGAAACTGACTGAACTAATTGAGTCAAACTCGGCAAGGATTCGATACTATTCCTGTGTAACTTTCTTAAGGAACGAGAATGAAACAGGAAGTGGAAAAGTGGCGACCTTTTGGACATCCGGATGGTGATATTCGTGATTTATCATTTCTTGATGCTCATCAGGCTGTCTACGTTCAGCATCATGAGGGCAAAGAGCCTTTAGAGTATCGCTTTTGGGTTACCTACTCTCTTCACTGCTTCACAAAAGATTATGAACATCAGACGAACGAAGAAAAACAATCGTTAATGTACCACGCGCCTAAAGAATCTTGTCCCTTCTGCCAGCACCGTTATAACTTAGCGCGCACACACTTAAAAAGAACTATTTTGGCGCTGCCAGAAAGCAACGTTATTCATGCCGGGTATGGTAGCTATGCCGTGATTGAGGTGGACTTAGACGGAGGAGATAAGGCATTTTACTTTGTTGCGTTCAGGGCTTTCAGGGAAAAGAAAAAACTCCGTTTGCATGTAACTAGCGCTTATCCCATTTCTGAAAAACAGAAAGGTAAATCAGTGAAATTTTTCACCATTGCCTACAACTTATTGAGAAATAAGCAGCTTCCTCAGCCCTCAAAATAACAAAACCCACCTTAAGGTGGGTTTCGCCAGAGAATTATCTCTGGTATTCAGAACGCCATTACCGGACTTTGCCTTGACCTTGCGATAATCGCAGGTTGCGGGATGTCTGAATTTCTTCAGTCTGCTGCATCCTGGAAGATGAGAACATGTGTTCTTATTTTCGTCTCTATCATAGTTGAGTATTTACTCTCTTACAATCAGATCTCTTTCATTGCTCAACAGGCGATGGCTTCAGACTTTGCATTACGGAATTTTTAAGAAAGGCAGGGCGAAACGAGGAAGAAGCTTTTCGCCCTGGACAACATTCCTGCTGACGGCACTACCATAAAAAAACACAACGCTTTCAACAACCTTGCGTTTTTCATCTTCCGTAGCGGCTCGGAATAAATTTACGTCCTTACATTCCGTCTCATAGTCTTTGCGAGGCGCGTCCCAGATAGCTGTCCCAGTCTTTCCATACCGGCTGCAAACCCTGAGCGGTTAACGCGGCAGCAACCGCTTCCGGTCTGCGATCGTCGTGCGGTGAGAACTGTTCCAGCTCGGGGTGATTGTCGGCATAGCCACCTGGCTGCGTTTTCGAAAAAGCGCTGACGTTATTAATTGCCAGCGGAATAACGCGATCGCGAAACCACGGTGATTCCCGCGTGGAGAGTGACAGTTCAATCTCCGGTGCAAGCAGCCGGAAGGCGCAGATGGTTTGCACTAACTGGCGTTCATCCATAATCGACGCAGGCTCAATGCCGCCAGTACATGGACGCAGGCGTGGGAAGGAGACAGAGTAGCGGCTTTGCCAGTAGTGCTGTTGCAGCCATAGCAAATGTTCTGCAACCATATAGCAGTCAACGCGCCAGCTGTCGGAAAGGCCAATTAGCGCGCCGAGGCCTATCTTATCAATCCCCGCACGGCCCAGCCGATCCGGCGTTTCCAGCCGCCAGAAGAAGTCCTGTTTTCTGCCTTTCAGATGATGGCGGGCATAAGCCGCCTCGTGATATGTCTCCTGATAAACCATCACGCCATCCAGACCAAGTTGCTTTAACTCGGCGTATTCCGTCTCCGCCAGCGGCTGTACTTCCATCTGTAGTGAAGAGAACTGTTCACGCAGGGCAGGGAGATGACGACGAAAGTAATCCATCCCCACTTTCGCCTGATGTTCACCGGTGACTAAAAGCAGATGTTCAAAGCCCATCTCCCGTATAGCGGTGCTTTCCCTGGCAATATCCGCTTCGTCCAGCGTTTTGCGCTTGATGCGATTACTCATGGAAAATCCGCAGTACGTGCAGTCGTTAGCGCAAAGATTGGAAAGATAAAGCGGGACGTAGAAACTAACTGTGTTGCCAAAACGCTGACGGGTCAGGCGCTGCGCCCGTTGGGCCAGTGGTTCCAGATAGCCACTGGCGGCTGGCGATAACAGCGCCATCATGTCGTCGCGGGTGAGTTGCGAGGCATTTAGCGCCCGCTCTACGTCAGCAGCCGTTTTGCCGTTGATACGCAGGCGGATGTCGTCCCAGTCCAGTTGTCGCCAGCGATTGCTGAAGGTTTTCATGCCGATGCCTCCAGAAATCCGGTCAGCGGGCTGGTGGCATGAGCAAAATAACTGCGGCTGCCCGGTCCGGCCTGACGTGCCAGCAGGCCTGCTTCTACCGCCAGACGAAATGCCTTCGCCATGTTGACGGGATCGTCCGCGACGGCAATTGCCGTATTCACTAACACCGCGTCGGCCCCCATTTCCAGCGCCTGCGCGGCATGGCTGGGAACGCCGATGCCAGCATCGACAACCACCGGCACTGTGGCCTGCTGGATAATAATCTCCAGCATGGCGCGGGTTTCCAGTCCCTGATTCGAGCCAATCGGCGCGCCGAGCGGCATCACCGCTGCACAGCCGACTTCTTCCAGACGTTTACACAATACCGGATCGGCCCCGCAGTAAGGCAGCACGACAAATCCCTGTTGTACCAGCGTTTCGGCGGCTTTCAGGGTTTCGATGGGATCGGGCAACAGCCAGCGGGCGTCAGGGTGAATCTCCAATTTTAGCCAGCTTGTGCCTAACGCTTCACGTGCCAGATGGGCGGCGAAAATGGCTTCTTCCGCTGTTTTCGCCCCGGAAGTATTCGGCAGCAGGGTCACACCCGCCGCGATAAGCGGTTCGAGGATAGCGTCGTTGTGCTGGCGCAAGTCGACACGTTTCATCGCCAGTGTCACCAGCTGGCTGCCGGAAGCGCGGATTGCCTCTACCATCAGTTGTGAAGAGGCGAATTTCCCGGTGCCGGTAAACAGATGTGAATCAAACGTTTTGTCCGCAATACGTAACATCTCAACCCCCTGCAATAACCTGAAAAAGCAGGATCTGGTCGCCATCCTGCACGATATGTTGCGTCCACTGCTCACGTGGGACGATTTGCTGATTAATCGCCAGAGCCGCGCCCGCTTGTCGTTGGTCGAGTTGCTCCAGTAGTTCGTGAACAGTTTGCCCGGCGGCGCACTGCATCGGTTGATCGTTAAACAGGATCTGCATTGCTTCCTCCGCATACCGGGCAACCACTGGCGCGGCGCAACGCCAGGCTGCGCCACTGGCTCGACTTACCGTCGAACAGTCGGAGTTCTCCCGCAGGCGTCTCTATACCGCTTAATAACTTAATGGCTTCCAGTGCCTGCAAAGTGCCCATAACCCCGACCACCGGGCCAACCACGCCCGCCGTGCGGCAGTTGCGTTCTGGCTCCTGGTTATCTGGCCACAGGCAGCGGTAACACCCCTGCTCCCAGGGCGGCGTCAGTACCATCAACTGACCGCCAAATCCGACCGCGCTGGCGGTGATAAGCGGCGTGTTGAGTGCCACGCAGGCGGCATTAATCTCCTGGCGAGTCGCCATATTGTCGGTACAGTCGAGCACCACATCGGCTTGTGCAACCGCATCTTTTAACGCCTCACCCGTTAACCGTTGTTGTAATGCTGTCAGTTGAATATCGGGATTCAACTGTGTCAGTCGCTGATGGCTGACCTGCGATTTCGGGCGATCGATATCTTCAGTGGTAAAGAGGATTTGTCGTTGCAGATTGCTTAAATGCACATCGTCGTCATCTGCCAGTACCAGCGTCCCGACGCCAGCGCCCGCCAGGTATAGCGCAGCAGGTGTACCCAGCCCGCCAAGACCGATAATCAGCACCTGGCTGTCGAGCAGTTTTTGCTGCCCGTCAAGAGCGATATCGTCGAGCAGGATTTGGCGGCTATAACGCATAAAATCACGGTCATTCATCGCCAACTCCTGCAATTTCCAGCAACTGTGCCGTTGCCAAACGCCAGTCTGCGGTTTGAGTAATGGCGCTGACGACGGCGATACTGCCGACACCCGTTGCTATCACCGCAGGCGCACGCGCCAGACTGATACCGCCAATCGCCACGGTGGGATAATCCGCCAGGCGCTCAACATGCCGTGCCAGCTGTTCCAGCCCCTGCGGTGCAGAAGGCATCTGTTTGGTTTGCGTCGGGAACACATGTCCCAGCGCGATATAAGAGGGGCGTGCTGCCAGCGCGACGTCGATTTCCATATCGTCATGTGTCGAAACGCCCAGCCGCAGGCCTGCCGCGCGGATGGCATTGAGATCGGTGGCTTGCAAATCTTCCTGCCCCAAATGGACGCCATACGCCTGATGCTTGATCGCCAGCCGCCAGTAATCGTTGATAAACAATCGCGCGTTATAGCGGCGGCCCAGCGCAATTGCCGCCACGACATCGGCTTCCACCTCTTCATCGCGCCGATCTTTGATGCGTAGCTGGAGAGTACGTACGCCTGCATCCAACAGACGTTCGATCCACTGTACGCTGTCCACCACCGGGTACAGTCCTAAACGAAAAGGTACAGGAGGAAAATCAGGCTGATACATCACGCTTCCTCCTTACGCAGGTAGATTTCTCCGCCTCTGGCACGGAAGTTCTCCGACATATCCGCCATTCCCATTTCAATAGTTTGCGTGGCGGCGTAATCACGCACTTCCTGGCTGATTTTCATCGAGCAAAATTTCGGTCCACACATGGAGCAAAAATGGGCGACTTTGCCGGACTCTTGGGGCAGGGTTTCATCGTGATAAGCGCGGGCGGTAAACGGGTCGAGGGCCAGATTAAACTGGTCTTCCCAGCGAAATTCGAAGCGGGCTTTCGACATGGCGTTATCGCGAATTTGCGCGCCCGGATGCCCTTTCGCCAGGTCAGCGGCGTGGGCGGCAATCTTATAGGTGATAAGCCCCTGCTTAACATCTTCTTTATTAGGCAGACCCAGATGCTCTTTTGGCGTTACGTAACAGAGCATCGCGCAGCCAAACCAGCCAATCATCGCCGCACCAATCCCCGACGTGAAGTGGTCATAGCCCGGCGCAATATCGGTAGTTAGCGGCCCCAGAGTGTAAAACGGCGCTTCGTGGCAGTGCTCTAACTCCTCGGTCATATTGCGGCGGATCATCTGCATCGGCACGTGGCCTGGGCCTTCAATCATCACCTGCACGTCATATTCCCAGGCAATTTTGGTCAGTTCGCCCAGCGTATGCAGCTCGGCAAACTGTGCTTCATCGTTGGCGTCCTGAATAGAACCGGGGCGCAGACCGTCGCCCAGCGACAGCGAAACGTCATAAGCGGCACAGATTTCACAAATTTCGCGGAAGTGTTGATAGAGGAAATTTTCCTGATGATGGGAGAGGCACCATTTCGCCATAATCGAACCGCCGCGCGAGACGATACCGGTCAGGCGTTTCGCGGTCATCGGCACATAGCGCAGCAGCACCCCCGCATGGATAGTGAAGTAATCCACACCTTGCTCGGCCTGTTCCAGCAGCGTGTCGCGGAACGCTTCCCAGGTAAGATCTTCGGCGATCCCGTTAACCTTCTCCAGCGCCTGGTAGATCGGCACTGTACCGATCGGCACCGGGCTGTTACGCAAAATCCACTCGCGGGTTTCGTGAATATAGCGACCGGTGGAGAGATCCATCACCGTATCCGCTCCCCAGCGCGTGGACCATACCAGCTTTTCCACTTCTTCTTCGATGGAAGAGGTGACCGCCGAGTTGCCGATATTGGCGTTAACTTTTACCAGGAAATTGCGACCAATAATCATCGGCTCCGATTCCGGATGATTAATGTTGGCCGGGATAATCGCACGTCCGGCAGCAACTTCATCACGGACAAATTCCGCAGTGATATTTTCCGGCAGACGTGCGCCAAAGCTCATTCCCGGATGCTGGTGGCGTAAAACTTCGCTACGGATGCGCTCGCGGCCCATATTCTCGCGGATGGCGATGAATTCCATTTCCGGCGTGATGATGCCCTGGCGGGCGTAGTGCAGTTGGGTGACACGGCGTCCTGCTTTGGCGCGTTTTGGTGTTAGTACGCCGCTAAAACGCAGTTCGTCGAGGCCATCATCTGCCAGCCGCGCTTTAGTGTAATCGGAACTGCGCACGGTAAGTTCTTCGGTATCGCCGCGCGCATCGATCCACGGCTGGCGTAGTTTTGCCAGCCCTTGCTGCACGTTAATGGCAATCTGCGGATCACCATACGGGCCGGAGGTGTCGTAGACCGGAATCGCTTCGTTTTCTTCGTACTGCGGCTGTTCTTTGCTACCGCCAATTAGCGTCGGGCTAAGCTGGATCTCACGCATCGGCACGCGCACGCCGGGGTGTGTGCCAGTGATATAAATGCGTTTTGAGTTGGGAAAGGCGGTGCCTTCCAGGGTGTCGATAAAATGTTGGGCCCGGGCGCGTTGTTCGCGGCGGGTCAGTTTTGTTGCAGACATAGCTCATTCCAAAAAGTTAAGGACGTGGCTTGTCAGACGACGGATGAAGCAAGAGACGATCGCCGCAGGGGCGATGCGATAGCAGATTAACTCTTGTTCCCTTCGCAGGTATTAGCCTGATCAGGTTCCGCGGATCCCGAATAAACGGTCTCAGCCAGTTAAGGCACTCCGACAAGAAATTAGCCCCGCAAATGGGGCATTGAATGTAAATTACGCGTTAACAGCGCAGAACTCAAGCAGGATGTTTGACGCGGGCGGCGTCAAGCACCAGCAGAATCAGCTTATCTTCCAGCACAAAGCGCGCTTCCAGCGCCTCGCCGATGTCAGATAAAACCTGTTGAAACTCAAGGTAATTATCATGATCGATGGCGGTTTCCAGACTGGAATCGTAGTAATCCATAATCTGTTGAGTATTGGCTTCGAGTTGCGGCCAAATCTTCGCGGCGCGCGCGAGTTGCCCGTTGCCTTCCAGCTTATGAAGAATGCGCTCATAAATACTGAAATGTCCGGCAGACAAGTAATCGACCAGGCTCTGACAAAAATCATCAAGGGCTTTTTCGTTTAGCCTCATGTACGATTCTTTGCCAGGCTTAATGCCAACCAGATTGTAGTAAGCCACGAGCAGATGCTTACGTACATGTAGCCAGCGATCAACCAGTTTGTTACTTCCTCTGACGCGCTCCGTCAGGTTATCGAGCTGGTTAAGCATGATTGACTCCGCAAGTTTGTATTCAAAAACTGCTCAGTGAGAAATGTAAAAACCATGTTAAACATGCCAGTGATGCAAAGGTAGTGCAAGAGCTATGGATCGTATAATTGAAAAATTAGATCACGGCTGGTGGGTCGTCAGCCATGAACAAAAATTATGGTTGCCGAAGGGAGAATTGCCATATGGCGAAGCGGCAAATTTCGATCTTGTGGGTCAGCGCGCACTACAAATCGGCGAATGGCAGGGGGAACCTGTTTGGTTAGTACAACAGCAGCGGCGTCACGATATGGGGTCGGTACGTCAGGTCATTGATCTCGATGTTGGGCTGTTTCAACTGGCCGGACGAGGCGTACAACTGGCGGAGTTTTACCGATCGCATAAATACTGTGGTTACTGCGGGCATGAAATGTATCCGAGCAAAACCGAATGGGCGATGCTGTGCAGCCATTGCCGTGAGCGTTACTACCCGCAAATCGCCCCCTGCATTATTGTTGCCATCCGTCGCGATGATTCGATCCTCCTCGCCCAGCATACCCGCCATCGTAACGGTGTCCATACAGTACTTGCCGGATTCGTCGAAGTGGGCGAAACCCTCGAGCAGGCAGTCGCGCGGGAAGTGATGGAAGAGAGCGGAATTAAAGTTAAAAACTTGCGTTACGTGACTTCTCAGCCGTGGCCGTTTCCTCAGTCTTTAATGACCGCGTTTATGGCGGAATATGACAGCGGCGACATCGTGATCGACCCGAAAGAATTGCTCGAGGCGAACTGGTATCGCTATGACGATTTGCCGTTACTCCCGCCGCCCGGCACCGTAGCGCGCCGTCTGATAGAAGATACGGTGGCGATGTGTCGGGCAGAGTATGAGTGATGATACACTGACCGCCTGACGCACTAAGGAACAGCCAAAATGACCGAACTTAAAAACGATCGTTATCTGCGGGCGCTGCTGCGCCAGCCCGTTGATGTCACTCCAGTATGGATGATGCGCCAGGCGGGTCGCTATCTACCGGAATATAAAGCCACGCGCGCCCAGGCGGGCGATTTTATGTCGCTGTGCAAAAACGCCGAGCTGGCGTGCGAAGTGACTTTGCAACCGCTGCGTCGCTACCCGCTGGATGCGGCGATCCTCTTTTCCGATATCCTCACCGTGCCGGACGCGATGGGGTTAGGGCTCTATTTTGAAGCCGGAGAAGGTCCGCGTTTTACCTCGCCAGTCACCTGCAAAGCCGACGTCGATAAACTGCCAATTCCGGACCCGGAAGATGAGCTGGGTTACGTGATGAACGCGGTGCGTACCATTCGTCGCGAACTGAAAGGCGAAGTGCCGCTGATTGGTTTTTCCGGCAGCCCGTGGACGCTGGCAACCTACATGGTGGAAGGCGGCAGCAGCAAAGCCTTCACCGTGATCAAAAAAATGATGTATGCCGATCCGCAGGCGCTGCACGCTCTACTCGATAAACTGGCGAAAAGCGTCACTTTGTATCTGAATGCGCAGATTAAAGCCGGTGCTCAGGCTGTGATGATTTTCGACACCTGGGGCGGCGTGCTTACCGGGCGCGATTATCAACAGTTCTCGCTTTATTACATGCATAAAATTGTTGATGGTTTACTGCGTGAAAACGACGGTCGCCGCGTACCGGTCACGCTGTTTACCAAAGGCGGCGGACAGTGGCTGGAAGCCATGGCAGAAACCGGTTGCGATGCGCTGGGCCTCGACTGGACAACGGACATCGCCGATGCGCGCCGCCGTGTGGGCAATAAAGTCGCGTTGCAGGGTAATATGGATCCGTCGATGCTGTACGCGCCGCCTGCCCGCATTGAAGAAGAAGTAGAGACTATACTTGCAGGTTTCGGTCACGGCGAAGGTCATGTCTTTAACCTTGGTCACGGCATTCATCAGGATGTGCCGCCAGAACATGCTGGCGTGTTCGTGGAGGCAGTGCATCGACTGTCTGAACAGTATCACCGCTAAGGAGCGATTATGGATCTCGCGTCATTACGCGCTCAACAAATCGAACTGGCTTCTTCTGTGATCCGCGAGGATCGACTCGATAAGGATCCGCCGGATCTGATCGCCGGAGCCGATGTCGGGTTTGAGCAGGGCGGAGAAGTGACGCGAGCGGCGATGGTGCTGCTGAAATATCCCTCGCTTGAGCTGGTGGAGTATAAAGTTGCCCGCATCGCCACCACCATGCCTTACATTCCAGGTTTTCTTTCCTTCCGCGAATATCCTGCGCTGCTGGCAGCGTGGGAGATGCTGTCGCAAAAGCCGGATTTAGTGTTTGTCGATGGTCATGGGATCTCGCATCCTCGCCGTCTTGGCGTCGCCAGCCATTTTGGTTTGATGGTGGATGTGCCAACGATCGGCGTGGCGAAAAAACGGCTCTGCGGTAAATTCGAACCGCTCTCCAGCGAACCGGGCGCGCTGGCCCCACTGATGGATAAAGGCGAGCAGCTGGCCTGGGTCTGGCGCAGCAAAGCGCGCTGTAACCCGTTGTTTATCGCTACCGGCCATCGGGTCAGCGTGGACAGCGCGCTGGCGTGGGTACAACGCTGCATGAAAGGCTATCGTCTGCCGGAGCCAACGCGCTGGGCGGACGCGGTGGCCTCGGAACGTCCGGCGTTCGTGCGCTATACAGCAAATCAGCCCTAATTCAGGTAAACTGCGGATAATTTCCGTATTTGAGAACTCAACATGTTACAAAACCCAATTCATCTGCGTCTGGAGCGCCTGGAAAGCTGGCAGCATGTCACTTTCATGGCTTGCTTATGCGAACGCATGTACCCCAATTACGCCATGTTCTGCCAGCAAACCGGTTTTGGTGATGGGCAAATTTACCGTCGCATTCTCGATCTCATCTGGGAAACGCTGACCGTTAAAGACGCAAAAGTAAATTTCGACAGCCAACTGGAGAAATTTGAAGAAGCGATTCCTTCAGCCGACGATTTCGATCTGTACGGCGTTTATCCGGCAATCGATGCCTGCGTGGCGTTAAGTGAACTGGTCCATTCGCGTTTGAGTGGTGAAACGCTCGAACACGCGGTGGAAGTGAGTAAGACCTCCATCACGACCGTTGCGATGCTGGAAATGACTCAGGCTGGTCGTGAAATGAGCGATGAAGAGCTTAAAGAAAACCCAGCTGTAGAGCAAGAATGGGACATTCAGTGGGAAATATTCCGACTTTTAGCTGAGTGCGAAGAACGCGATATCGAGCTGATAAAAGGCCTTAGGGCAGACCTGCGTGAGGCGGGTGAGAGCAATATTGGTATAATTTTTCAGCAATAAGACCAGAAAACGTGATTTAACGCCTGATTTGTCGTACCTGGAGTCTTCCCTTTCGCCCCCCGTCTGGTCTACATTTGGGGGGCGAAAAAAAGTGGCTATCGGTGCGTGTATGCAGGAGAGTGCTATTCTGGCATTTCCGTCGCACTCGATGCTTAGCAAGCGATAAACACATTGTAAGGATAACTTATGAACAAGACTCAACTGATTGATGTAATTGCAGAGAAAGCAGAACTGTCCAAAACCCAGGCTAAAGCTGCTCTGGAGTCCACTCTGGCTGCAATTACTGAGTCTCTGAAAGAAGGCGATGCTGTACAACTGGTTGGTTTCGGTACCTTCAAAGTGAACCACCGCGCTGAGCGTACTGGCCGCAACCCGCAGACCGGTAAAGAAATCAAAATTGCCGCAGCTAACGTACCGGCATTTGTTTCTGGCAAGGCACTGAAAGACGCAGTTAAGTAAGATTGCGTGGCAGTGAACAGTTTTAACGAAGGGGTGGTTTCACCCCTTTTGTCTTTCTGGCGTCGATCATTGATGCTGGCAGGCGCTCTGTTTCTCACTGCCTGTAGTCACAACTCTTCACTTCCTCCCTTTACCGCCAGTGGATTTGCTGAAGACCAGGGCGCGGTACGCATCTGGCGAAAAGACAGCGGCGATAATGTGCATCTGCTTGCCGTGTTTAGCCCGTGGCGCAGTGGCGATACCACGACGCGAGAGTATCGCTGGCAGGGCGATAACCTCACGCTCATCAATATCAATGTTTACAGCAAACCGCCGGTGAACATTCGCGCGCGTTTTGACGATCGCGGTGATCTGAGCTTTATGCAACGTGAATCCGATGGGGAAAAGCAGCAGCTTTCTAACGACCAAATCGATTTATACCGTTATCGTGCTGATCAGATCCGCCAGATTAGCGATGCCTTACGTCAGGGGAGAGTCGTGCTGCGCCAGGGGCGCTGGCATGCGATGGAACAGACCGTGACCACCTGCGAAGGGCAAACCATTAAACCTGATTTAGATTCGCAGGCGATAGCGCATATCGAGCGCCGCCAGAGCCGCTCTTCTGTTGATGTCAGCGTGGCATGGCTGGAAGCGCCCGAAGGTTCGCAATTACTGTTAGTGGCAAACTCTGATTTCTGTCGCTGGCAACCCAACGAGAAAACGTTCTGATTTACCAGTGGCCCATACCCATATGACCGCCACCACCGCAGCCGCCGTAGCCCATGCCCATTCCGGCTCCGCGCGGAATACCCGCTTCAGCCATCGCGATATCTCGTTTCACCCGTAACTCATCTAACGACTGACGCAAATTCTCCATCTCTTTGGCGACCGCGTTAATTTTGCTGCTATCCGGTGGGTTCGCGGCTAACAGGGCATTGTATTCATAACGCTTCGTCACCAGTTGCTGTTGCAGTGCGCTGCTTTGAGCGTAAAAGTCATTATGGATTTTCTGCCACGCTGTCTGTTGTTCGCTGGTCAAAGGCGCGGCATTTTGCTGCCACATACCGTGTCCGCCGTGAGCAAATGCAGATGTCGATCCCATCGCCATTGCTGAAAGCGCCATCATTACCAGGGCAATTTTCGTGTTCCGTTTCATGGTTAATCCTCCAGTGGTTGTCTTACTTCGGGTATTGCATCTTCCGTGCCAACGATGAAACGCTGATATGACGGGTAATCTGGCATGATAAACGAGTAAAAATGACTCGCCTGCTGCGGGTAGCGAGTCATTTTTACTCATTGAAACTTAAGCCTTTGTGTTACAGCGCAGGGTAAGCGCTGATAAAAGATGGCATGATTTCTGCTGTCAGAAAGGGATGAGCAGGCAAAGAAGAAGATGCGTTTTATGCAACGTTCTAAAGACTCCTTAGCTAAATGGTTAAGCGCGATCCTCCCCGTGGTCATTGTTGGGCTGGTAGGGTTGTTTGCGGTGACGGTGATTCGCGATTATGGGCGCGAGACTGCCGCCGCCAGACAAACGCTGCTGGAAAAAGGCAGTGTACTTATTCGCGCTCTTGAATCCGGCTCGCGCGTCGGCATGGGGATGCGCATGCATCATGCGCAGCAGCAGGCCTTACTGGAAGAAATGGCCGGGCAGCCTGGAGTACGTTGGTTTGCGGTCACGGATGAACAAGGAACAATCGTGATGCATAGCAACTCCGGCATGGTGGGAAAACAGCTTTATTCCCCGCAGGAAATGCAGCAGTTACATCCTGGAGATGAAGAAGCGTGGCGGCGGATCGATAGCGCAGACGGCGAGCCTGTTCTGGAAATTTATCGCCAGTTTCAACCGATGTTTGCTGCTGGAATGCACCGGATGCGCCATATGCAGCAGTATGCCGCGACACCACAAGCAATTTTCATCGCTTTCGACGCCAGTAATATTGTGAGTGCCGAAGATCGTGAGCAGAGAAACACCCTGATTATCCTCTTCGCCCTGGCGACGGTCTTGCTGGCAAGCGTGTTGTCATTCTTCTGGTATCGCCGCTATCTGCGCTCGCGCCAGCTGTTGCAGGATGAAATGAAGCGCAAAGAGAAGCTGGTAGCTCTGGGGCATCTTGCGGCAGGCGTTGCCCACGAAATCCGTAATCCACTTTCCTCAATTAAAGGGCTGGCGAAATACTTTGCCGAACGCGCGCCAGCAGGGGGAGAAGCGCATCAATTGGCGCAGGTGATGGCGAAAGAAGCCGACCGTTTAAACCGCGTGGTAAGCGAGTTGCTGGAACTGGTTAAGCCAACGCATCTGGCTTTGCAGGCGGTGGATCTCAACACGCTGATTAACCACTCATTACAGCTGGTAAGCCAGGATGCAAACAGCCGGGAGATCCAGTTACGCTTTACCGCCAACGACACATTACCGGAAATTCAGGCCGATCCGGACAGGCTGACTCAGGTCCTGTTGAATCTCTATCTCAATGCTATTCAGGCGATTGGTCAGCATGGCGTGATTAGTGTGACGGTCAGCGAAAGCGGCGCGGGCGTGAAAATCAGCGTTACCGACAGCGGTAAGGGAATTGCGGCAGATCAGCTTGAAGCCATCTTCACTCCGTACTTCACCACCAAAGCCGAAGGCACCGGATTGGGGCTGGCGGTCGTGCATAATATTGTTGAACAACACGGTGGTACAATTCAGGTCGCAAGCCAGGAGGGAAAAGGCTCAACGTTCACCCTCTGGCTTCCGGTCAATATTACGCGTAAGGACCCACAAGGATGACGCACGATAATATCGATATTCTGGTGGTGGATGATGACATTAGCCACTGCACTATTTTGCAGGCTTTACTGCGCGGCTGGGGCTATAACGTCGCGCTGGCGAACAGCGGGCGACAGGCGCTGGAGCAGGTGCGGGAACAGGTTTTTGATCTTGTGCTTTGCGATGTGCGAATGGCGGAGATGGACGGCATCGTCACGCTGAAAGAGATCAAAGCGTTAAACCCGGCAATTCCGGTGCTGATTATGACTGCGTACTCCAGCGTCGAGACGGCGGTAGAGGCACTGAAAACTGGGGCGCTGGATTATCTCATCAAGCCGCTGGATTTCGACACCCTGCAGGCGACGCTGGAAAAGGCGCTCGCGCATACGCACAGTATTGATGCTGAAACACCTGCGGTGACTGCCAGCCAGTTCGGTATGGTCGGTAAAAGCTCGGCGATGCAACACCTGCTCAGTGAAATCGCCCTCGTCGCGCCATCGGAAGCCACGGTACTGATCCACGGCGATTCCGGCACCGGTAAAGAGCTGGTCGCCAGGGCGATTCACGCCAGTAGCGCACGTAGCGAAAAACCGCTGGTAACGCTCAACTGTGCGGCACTCAACGAATCCTTGCTGGAATCTGAATTGTTCGGTCACGAAAAAGGGGCGTTTACTGGAGCCGATAAACGCCGGGAAGGGCGCTTTGTTGAGGCGGACGGCGGCACGCTGTTTCTCGATGAAATTGGCGATATCTCGCCGATGATGCAGGTGCGTCTGCTGCGTGCGATTCAGGAGCGCGAAGTTCAGCGTGTCGGTAGCAACCAGACTATCTCGGTTGATGTCCGGCTGATTGCGGCGACCCATCGCGATCTTGCCGCAGAGGTGAATGCCGGGCATTTTCGCCAGGATCTCTACTATCGCCTGAATGTGGTGGCGATTGAAGTACCATCGCTGCGGCAACGGCGGGAAGATATCCCTCTGCTGGCTGGCCATTTTCTTCAGCGCTTTGCCGAGCGTAATCGCAAGGCGGTAAAAGGCTTTACGCCACAGGCGATGGATTTGCTGATCCACTACGACTGGCCGGGAAATATTCGTGAACTGGAAAACGCGGTGGAACGGGCGGTGGTGCTGCTGACCGGGGAATATATTTCCGAACGCGAGCTGCCGCTGGCGATTGCCGGTACGCCGATCCCGCTGGGGCAAAGTCAGGATATTCAGCCGCTGGTAGAAGTCGAAAAAGAAGTGATTCTGGCGGCACTGGAGAAAACGGGCGGCAACAAAACCGAGGCCGCCCGTCAGTTAGGGATCACGCGCAAAACGCTATTGGCAAAACTGTCGCGTTAGTTCTGCTCGCGTTCGATAGCGCGCCAGCCAATATCTTTCCGGCAGAAGCAGTCGTCCCAGTGAATATCGGTCATTAAGGCATAAGCGCGTTTCTGCGCTTCTGCCACGGTATGACCCAGCGCGGTGACGCACAGTACGCGCCCGCCGCTGGTCACTACCTGCTCGTTATCCGCCAGTTTCGTGCCCGCGTGGAACACTTTGCCGTCAGCCACTTCTTCCAGCGGCAGGCCGTGGATCACATCGCCGGTGCGGTAATCGCCCGGATATCCACCCGCAGCCATCACCACGCCGAGAGAAGCGCGTTCATCCCACTCGGATGTTTTCTCGTCCAGCTTCCCTTCACAGGCTGCCAGGCAGAGCTCAACCAGATCGGACTTCATGCGCAGCATAATCGGCTGGGTTTCCGGATCGCCAAAGCGGCAGTTAAATTCGATAACCTTCGGATTGCCCTGTTTGTCGATCATCAGGCCCGCGTAGAGAAAACCGGTGTAGGTGTTGCCTTCCGCCGCCATGCCTTTCACGGTTGGCCAGATGATACGTTCCATGGTGCGCTGATGAACTTCATCGGTTACTACCGGCGCGGGGGAGTAAGCGCCCATCCCGCCCGTGTTTGGTCCGGTATCTTTATCGCCTACGCGTTTGTGATCCTGGCTGGTAGCCATCGGCAACACATGCTCGCCGTCCACCATCACGATAAAGCTCGCTTCTTCGCCATCGAGGAACTCTTCGATAACGATGCGATGACCCGCGTCGCCAAAAGCGTTGCCCGCCAGCATATCGTGAACAGCCGCTTCCGCTTCTTCCAGCGTCATCGCCACGATAACGCCTTTCCCGGCAGCCAGACCGTCCGCTTTAATGACGATTGGCGCGCCTTTCTCACGCAGATACGCCAGCGCAGGTTCTACCTCGGTGAAGTTCTGGTATTCCGCCGTAGGGATCTTATGGCGGGCCAGGAAATCTTTGGTAAACGCTTTTGAGCCTTCCAGTTGGGCCGCACCTGCGGTTGGGCCGAAGATTTTCAGCCCGGCGGCGCGGAAGGTATCGACCACGCCTTTCACCAGCGGCGCTTCCGGGCCGACGATGGTCAGATCAATCTTTTCGTTTTGTGCGAAATCCAACAGCGCCGGGATATCGGTCACGCCAATAGCAACGTTTTGCAGCGCGGGTTCCAGCGCAGTGCCTGCATTACCCGGAGCAACAAAAACAGTCTCAACCAGCGGCGACTGGGCCGCTTTCCAGGCCAGCGCGTGCTCGCGCCCGCCGTTACCAATCACTAATACTTTCATCTATTGCTCCATTAATGGCGGAAGTGGCGCATGTCGGTGAAGAGCATCGCAATACCGTGCTCGTCGGCGGCGGCAATCACTTCGTCATCACGGATGGAACCGCCAGGCTGGATTACGCAGGTCACGCCCGCAGCGGCGGCGGCATCAATACCGTCGCGGAACGGGAAGAACGCGTCAGAAGCCATCGAGGAACCTTTCACTTCCAGGCCTTCATCAGCAGCTTTAATACCGGCGATTTTCGCGGAGTACACGCGGCTCATCTGGCCCGCGCCAATACCGATGGTCATATTGTTTTTGGCATAGACGATAGCATTGGATTTCACGAACTTCGCCACTTTCCAGCAGAACAGCGCATCGCGCAGTTCCTGTTCGGTCGGCTGACGTTGGGTGACGACGCGCAGTTCTTCCGCACCGACCATCCCCAGGTCACGATCCTGAACCAGCAGACCGCCGTTCACGCGTTTGAAATCAAGACCCGGAACACGCTCGCCCCACTGACCGCAGGTCAGAACGCGTACGTTCTGCTTGGCGGCGGTGATTTTCAGGGCTTCTTCGCTGGCGGAAGGCGCAATAATCACTTCGACAAACTGACGAGAAATGATGGCCTGTGCGGTTTCCGCATCCAGCTCGCGGTTAAAGGCAATGATGCCGCCGAATGCGGAGGTTGGGTCGGTTTTGTACGCGCGATCGTAAGCATCAAGAATGGAATTGCCGATAGCTACACCGCAAGGGTTGGCGTGCTTCACAATCACACATGCCGGCTCGGCGAACTCTTTCACGCACTCCAGCGCCGCATCGGTATCGGCGATGTTGTTATAAGAGAGGGCTTTACCCTGAACCTGGGTTGCGGTAGCAACGGAGGCTTCTTTCACATTCTCTTCTATATAGAAGGCAGCCTGCTGGTGGCTGTTCTCGCCGTAACGCATATCCTGCTTCTTAATGAAGTTCAGGTTCAGCGTGCGTGGGAAGCGACCAGCGGCTTCTTTGCTTTCACCGTGGTACGCCGGAACCATGCTGCCGAAGTAGTTGGCAATCATGCTGTCGTAGGCGGCAGTGTGTTCGAAGGCTTTGATGGCGAGGTCGAAACGGGTTGCAAGCGTCAGCGATCCTTCGTTGTCATCCATCTCTTTAATAATGGCGTCGTAGTCGCTGCTCTTCACCACGATTGCGACATCTTTATGGTTCTTAGCGGCGGAGCGCACCATGGTCGGGCCGCCGATATCGATGTTCTCAACCGCATCTTCCAGCGAGCAACCTTCACGGGCCACGGTCTGGGCGAACGGATAAAGGTTAACAACCACCATATCGATAGGCTGGATCTGATGTTCTTCCATAATGGCATCGTCCTGGCCGCGACGGCCCAGAATGCCACCATGTACTTTCGGATGCAGGGTCTTCACGCGTCCATCCATCATCTCCGGGAAACCGGTGTAATCGGAAACTTCGGTTACCGGCAGACCTTTTTCTGCTAACAGACGGGCAGTGCCCCCTGTAGACAGCAGCTCCACACCGCGTGCGGAAAGTGCCTGGGCGAATTCGACGATACCGGCTTTGTCAGAAACACTGAGCAGAGCGCGGCGGACTGGACGACGTTGTTGCATGGTAAATCCCCTGGATTTGACTATTACAGAGAGCGTTAGCTGAATTTTTCGCGAAAAACTCAGCTAACGCCCCTAACGGGGCATCCTTATTTTTCGCCCGCATTGTAACGAAAACGTTTGCGCAACGCTCGCGAATTTTTCTCTTTCAATGGTGATCACAATTTTGACAGTGGTTACCGTGGGAAAAATACAGAAATTACATTGATGATTGTGGATAACTCTGTGCGTAAAAAGGTATAAAGCGGGGTTTTGCTGGGGAATGCAGCAGTCAGTCATTTTTCTGCAATTTTTCTATTGCGGCCTGCGGAGAACTCCCTATAATGCGCCTCCATCGACACGGCGGATGTGAATCACTTCACACAAACAGCCGGTTCGGTTGAAGAGAAAAATCCTGAAATTCAGGGTTGACTCTGAAAGAGGAAAGCGTAATATACGCCACCTCGCGACAGTGCGCTAAAGCGCGTCGCAACTGCTCTTTAACAATTTATCAGACAATCTGTGTGGGCACTCGAAGATACGGATTCTTAACGTCGCAAGACGAAAAATGAATACCAAGTCTCAAGAGTGAAC